>DATDTU010000046.1:0-4986 GCA_035290705.1 Patescibacteria group bacterium | reverse complement strand
AAAAATTCATCCTCCAATTCAACCGCGCCCACACCGGCAGCGGAACAATATTGATTGAATCCGAAAAACAAATCCAAGAACTCAAACAAAAATTCCCCAACCGCGAAGTGCGCGTCACTCAATTTATCGACGGCTCCGCGTTCACAGTCAACAGCGTCGTCTGGGGCAACAAAGTACTCGTCGGCAACATCAGCTATCAAATCACAGGCCTCCCTCCTTTTACCGACCAAAAATTCGCCACCATCGGCAACGACTGGGCACTCCACCAACGAGTACTGAATAGCAAGCAGATCAAACAATTTAAACAAATGGCGACCGACATCGGAAAAAAATTAGCTAAGGATGGCTGGAAGGGATTATTTGGAATTGATGTGATTATGGACGAAAAGACGAGAAAGTTATATCTCATCGAAATCAACGCGCGACAACCAGCATCAACCACCTACGAATCGCAACTGCAGACACATAACACGTATCACGTAACACGTAACAGTAAATTGATGACAACTTTTGAAGCGCACCTCGCAGCGTTACTTAAGTTACATGATACGGGTTACGTGTTACGTGAAATCTCCTCCGGTTCCCAAATCATCCAACGCGTCACTTCATCTACCTACAAGCTACCTCCTACCAGCTACAAGCTTCGCAAACATTTCACCCTCATCCCCTACCCTAATACCGACCCCGGCAAAGACCTCCTCCGCATCCAGAGTAAAAAAGGAATAATGGCTAGCCACAACGAATTCAACAAAACTGGAGAAGAAATTGTTTCAACTCTTGTCACCCGCCCCGCATGGCTCAACAAAATTGACCCATCCTTTCGCTGGGACAGCAAAAAAATTTGGAAACTCAACCTACCAACACAACAAATGGATATCAAAAAACTCACGTGGCATTTGGATTTGCCGTTTTGGGAAAAAGAAGGAACCGACGACTGGAACCTAACACCGCGGGAAGTAATTAAAAATCCTGAACAACAGCCCACGCACTACAAAAAAATAATTAATTCCGACTTACGCTACCCAATTGCGATTATGAAGCTCAAAGGACAGTGGCGCGTGCTTGATGGATTACATCGCTTGGCAAAAGCGCACATGGATGGGAAAAAAAAGATGTTAGTAAAAATAATCGATAAAAGACATGCGCCGTCAATCGCCTTTGATAATTGAGACATTTGAAATTGTTTAGAAATTAGGAATTAGAACTTAGAAATTTTCGTTATGCTCTCCCCCGCCGCCCACCAAGTCATCGCCAACTACCTCTCCCTCCCCTTCCCTCCGCCAGCTGGCGGACTCACCGGCGTCACCTGCCCCTATTTTTTGAATAAAGGAAACAAACTTCATGGTGGCCTACGCGTTTTAGTTGGCAAAGGAAGTCCAGAGGATATCGTGGAAGAAGCAACAATCGTTTCGCTCCGCGACAAACTAGACGTATCTGGCATGACCGCCGAACAAATGAAAAAATTTTTGGCGGAAAACAATATCGGCATCGACTGCTCTGGTTTAATCTATTATATCCTCGACGCCGAAGCGCAAGCTCGTGGAAAAGGACAGCTAAAAAATATACTTACATACTCGAGCGGATTAAACCCGTTCCGCCGGCTGCTCATCAAACTTCGCCCGGTGGAAAACACGAACGTAAAAACATTCGCGCGGGACGCGAATAGCATTCCAGTAGATGCGCGAAATACCCAGCCTGGTGATATTATAACCATGTTTGGTAGCGGCAAAGAACACGACCGCGATCATATGTTGCTCGTTCATAAAGTGGAAGAGACCGGACAGACATTTCCTTCTCCGCAGCAGAGCAGTGGACATGCCGTGCCGTTTACGATTCACTACACCCACTCCCTCGCCTGGCGCACCGATGGCAGATACCACCACGGCGTCCGTCAAGGAAAAATAATTGTTACCGATATAAAAAAACCACTGGTTGCCCAGCGGTGGATAGAACAAAATAAAGAAGGAGACGAAAATGAAACACTGGAACGAGCACGGTACGCGGAAAAATTAGAGATTCGAAGATTAAAAATGTTAGAGTAACTAGCTTTAAGCGGCGGCTTGATCTTTGGTACTTGGTTTTTGCTGGAGCTGCTTCTCAGCCGCTCGTAATTTTTCATCCTGTTTAACAGCTGCGAAACCAGGAATCACCCCCGCTACCATTCCTTGCTCGTTCGTTCAGAAGTTGTTCCAATTTTGTATCTATGAAGCGTGGTGATAGCTCAAACCAATCTGTGGCCGAATCAGACCCATCTTGAGATACTTCTCGAGTAATATCCTGGGGAGTATTATTTCGTTTTTTTTTCACCATCCGTTGGTGTAATAAGTCTTAATAATCTTTCCAACATAGAATTATTTTTTAAATAAATCCAAAAATAATGACGCTGTATACTGTACCAACTTCGGTATATTTTTTAATTTCAAAACCACCCGCATCAAACTTTTATGTTTATCCTTGCTATCACAGAACTGATACAAAAAACTGTCTTTCTCCCGCGCGATCAAATCGAATAAAATATGGAACGACCGATCCGACCGCATCCGGTCCCACAGGAACCGATACAGTATCTGCTTTTTATAATACGTCATGAGCTTATTATATAATTGTACCTTAGCATGATATTCTTGTAAAACCGCTTTTTCACCACCCAAATATCGTGGAATTAGTTCGCCCGCCACTTTCCCCGAAACAACCGAACCCTTAATGCCATCCGCGGCGAATGCTCCACAGAATCCCGCGGCGTCACCGATCAACAAAATATTCTTGTCCGTCACGTTAGGTAAAACTCCACCAATGGGAATCAAGTGCCCAAACGCTAAAATCGCTTTACTTGGGTCGCCCTCGATACGAATTATTTTCTTCTCCAAAAGAATTGCAATAAACTGATCAATTTTCTTTAAGTCCTTGGCGTCTTTTTCCAATTTAGCCAGGCCTAAACGAAATGCTTTCTTGCCGTTGATAATAGTTGGAGAAAGCCAGCCGCCGTATCCAATGGAAAACTCTCCAAACCAAAAATGATAAATTGTATTTTCGGGATGATCGCCAAGCGTAATATCCCCATAAAAAACTTTTTCAAACCCTGCCAAAAATCGTTTATTTTTTGATAAGTTGGAATTCAGTTTCGCCACCGTCGAATGCGACCCGTCCGCCCCCACCAAAAACTTCGCTTGCACCTGTTTCTTTTCCCCGCCGTGGAGGTACGTCATTTCAATTGGATACTCACTGCTTTCTTTTTGCTCGTACGACAAAAGTCCCGCCCCCAAACGTAACTCAACATGCTGAGGAAGCGTATCCGCCATATGCTTTACGAGCATCGGTGTATCAGTGGAATAAATCCATGGCTTATCGGTATGTGAAAAAAAGTATTTATCGTAACTAGGAGAAATGACTCCAATGGTAGTAATTTTATTTGGGATGTAGGTATCAACATCCACGAAACTCGCGAGTAAATCATGGGTGGCTTGAGTAACTAGACCGGTAGTTTCAATAGACATCTCCACCTTTGTTTTGCGATCCAAAATAAGCACACGCAAATTATTCGGCAGATGATGTCCGAGTGTCAAACCAGAAAAACTGGCGCCAACGATAATAACATCAAACTGTTCCATAGATGAGATATCATTACTGTCATTCCCGCGAAAGCGGGAATCCAGACGTTCGTTGCCACTGGATCCCCGCCTACGCGGGGATGACATAGACAAAGCACTTGTCTTTTGAGTTTAATTACCACCTAATGGTATCCTAATTCAGAACAAGGGTCAAACTTGCTAAAAAGCCGTTTTTCTGCTAAACTAGCCACGCTATATGCTCATCTCTGCCTCTTCCATCGAGCTTCTCCGAACAGCCATTTTTTATGGTCTGCTTTCGTCTGCCATAGCATTTCTCTGGGCGCCACTCCTCGCAAAACTATTATACCGATACAATATCGTCCGCAATCCCGAATACGACGCCACCCTTGCCATGGGCGCGCGGCGCAACAAAGCCGGTGTGCCAGTCATGGGAGGATTACTGGTCATAATCACTGTTGCCATCTTGACGGTGATATTCAATTGGGAACGTAAATTTACCTGGGTGCCTATTGGCGTAATGCTTCTTTCCGCTTTCCTCGGTGGACTCGACGACCTGATGAACATCCTCGGCCACGAACGCCGTTTGCGCCGACTCGATCACGTGCTACGCCTCATTCGCGTGCACAAAAGTTGGACCCAACGAATCTGGCTCACCATCACCTTGCCTTGGACCGCCTTCAAACGCACCACCCTCTGGCTCGGCTCCCACCCCGGCAAAGGTCTCCACGTCCACGAACGCATGATCCCGCAAATCGTGGCTGGCGCGCTCACCGCCTGGTGGATTTATTTTAAACTCGGGGAGCAATGGCGTGAAATTCGCCTCCCGTTTGATGGCTACGTGAACATTGGCTGGTGGATTATTCCGCTTATCATTCTTTTCTTTTTCCTCACCGCGAACGCCGTAAACATTGCCGATGGCATGGACGGTCTCGCCGGCGGCGCCCTTATTACTACCTTCGTTGCGTTAACGTTATTGTCGTGGATAGAAGGGTATCAAGAAATTGCTATTCTCAACGCCATGGTGGTCGGCGCCCTCATCGCCTACACCTACTTCAACGTCAAACCGGCGCGTTTCCAAATGGGCGACGTGGGGAGCCTCGGCCTTGGCGCGCTCCTTGCGATCAATACCATCGTCATGAACCAAATAGTACTCCTCCCGCTATTTGGTTTTATTTTCTTCGTGGAACTTGGCAGTGTCGTCATCCAAATCCTCGGCCGCCACTTCCTAGGACGGCGCATTTTCAAAATGGCGCCGCTCCACCACCACTTCGAGTTGCGCGGTTGGAGCGAGGAGAAAACGGTGATGCGTTTTTGGATTTTGCATGCGGCCGTTGTACTGCTAGCATTGCTAATTGCGCTTTACTAAATTCCGATACCCCCTCCTCTCGTTCGAGAGCCTGCTTTCGAGCCGTGAGCG
>DATDTU010000045.1:0-7283 GCA_035290705.1 Patescibacteria group bacterium | reverse complement strand
GCGTGCATGGCACCCCCTCCGTTTCCTTGGGTTGGAAATGAGCAGAGTTGAGACCCCTTTGATACCGCGTAGCACCATGCCACGCCTTAGGGATCAAGCAGAAGCTCAACAATACTTGTAAGACGTAAAAAACAGCTATTTCTATCATTGGTACTATACCAAAAGTTACTCATATTTTGGTGGTTGAGTCAATAACGATAGCGTTCACTAAGGTATTCCATTCTACATTTGGTAGGTCTACAGGATAATAAAATACCGCCAAGTAGGGGCGGTATTTTTGTTGTTATGTATTGATATGGGGGCATGCCTGTGGAGTATCGCGCGATGGTTACTCCGCCCCCGGTACCAACCAACACTCACCGGTATTCTCTTCTTCTCCCCAGGCGCTCACGCCCGTATTGAAGGAGAGTGGACCAACGAAGTGGAGCCAGATCGCTCCGTCTTCATTGATGCATTGGTTCATACCGCAGAAGAAGGCGCGCCATTTGCCGTCGCCCATGGGCGGGAGAACCTGGAAGGTGGTGTGATACGCATCGAGTCCGAACGGATTCTTGAGCCCCAGATCCTCCGACGACACCGCGTAGAAGTTCGCGGTGGGCGCAACAAGGTCCGCGCACTCTTCGACTCCGTTTCGGAAACGGCAGAAGCTCAGGATCACTTCTTCGTATTTGTCGGCCTCCTCCTCGAGTTCCGTCCAGTGGAAGGTGGTGTAGTACATGGTACATTCCACGAACGGGTCGTGGACCTTCTGGTCGCGCAGGTTGATGGGCGTCTTGCAGCCGCCGATGAGGGCGGCGAGCAGAATGAAGCTTTTCAGCAGTGGTCGCATGGGTCTCCTTTCTAGCGCAATACTCCAACAGGCAGAGGCATATAACTATATTTTGGAGCTTCAGTCAATAGATTTATTGACTTTCTTAGTGTTCTCCTGTTTACTATTCACTATATGCGATTTTCTTCTTTAGTCGATATTGAACCATCCGCTACATTGGCTATCAACTCCCTCGCCCAACAAAAAAAAGCCACGGGTGAACGAGTGTACAATTTGAGCGCGGGTGAACCAATGCTTCCGACACATCCGTTAGTTATTGAAACGGCAACTAAGGCCATGCAGCAAGGGAAAACATTGTATCCGCCGGTCGCGGGGATTCCGGAACTTCGGAGGGCGATGGTACGCTGGATGAACGATACATATCGGACAGCTTACACGGACAAAAATATTCTGGTGACGTGCGGAGGAAAGTTCGGTATCTATGCTTTGTGTCAGGCATTTTTGGAAAAAGGAGACGAGGCGATTATGATCGCGCCGTATTGGGTGTCGTACCCGAGTATGGTAGAATTGTTTGGTGGGAAGCCGGTGATGGTTTCGACTGATGAGAAGAGCGGCTGGAAGGCGCGTGCGGAGGAAATCGAAAAAGTGTGTACCAAAAGGACAAAGTTATTGTTTCTTAACAATGGTGGGAATCCAACGGGCATACTGTATTCTCGCGCCGAGCTTAGCGCACTACTTGCGGTTGCTCAGCGCCATGATATTTTGGTTGTATCGGATGAAGTGTATAGTGGTTTGACCTACGATAGAAATACTTTTGTTTCGTGCGGTTCTTTTCCGGAGTACCAAGATAACGTGGTAGTGATTCAAAGTTGTTCCAAACATTTTGCTATGACGGGATGGCGCGTGGGGTTTGCTTTCGCACCAGAGAACATTGTTGAGACACTGACTACTATTCAAAGTCAGAGTACTACCGGCACGTCGAGTGTCAGTCAGTGGGCGGCGCTAGCGGCAGTAGAAAACGCGACGACTATTATTCCGGAAGTGAACATAGCGATGCAGAAACGGCGTGACGCGTTGGTGGGATTTTTACAAAAATATTTTCCTGGGCCATTCGTTCAACCAGCTGCCGGATTGTATGTGTTTGTTTCTTTACCGTCTTTGGGTATGAATGAGATTGACTCAACCGATTTTTGCAAACGGGTTTTGGAAGAAGCGAACGTTGCCTTGGTGCCCGGTGCGCCATTTGGGAAGGAAGGATATGTGCGATTTTCTTTTGGGGCGGAGGAAAAGGAGTTAGAAGAAGCAGTAGCGAAACTTAGTCAGTATTTACAAAAATAGCTATGAAGAAATTTTTTATTCTTGCTGTCACCGTATTTGTTTTGCTGCTGGGGCACACTGCTTGGGCGCACGAGATAGCGGGTGAACACATTGAAGAGGTTGCCGCTACCATTCACGTTCAGCCGGATTCTTCTATGCAAGTGGAGGAACGAATTGTGTATAATTTCGCGCAAAACCAGCGCCATGGTATTTTTCGTGATATTCCGTTTGTCTATCAAGCGCGAGGAGGGAATTATACATTACGCATGCGGGTGCTTTCCGTGGTTGATGAAAAGGGCGCGGCCTATCCTTTTAGCGCGACCGAGGTCGGTGAATTTTTGAAAATTAAAATCGGTGATCCGGACAAAACCATCACCGGTCGTCATACCTACGTTATTGCGTATACCGTGCAGGGAGCGATTAATTATTTTCCCGATCATGATGAATTATATTGGAACGTTACCGGGCACGGGGTGAGCGTGGAAACCGGCCACGCGACGGCAAAAATTTTTCTGCCTTCCCTCGAAGCAACGAGCACAGTCCAGATGGCTTGTTTTGCCGGCGCGCCCCGGGCGACTACTACCTGCGCGAGTAGCGCGCTCGTGAAGGCGACTCCCGCCACTACAGCTCATCTTATTTTTGAAGACGGTGAGCTGGCTCCAGGCGAAGGGTTGACGGTGGTAGTGGGATGGCCCAAGGGTTTTGTAGAAGAGAGAAATGCAGCAGAATTCGGTGAACAGGGTGTGAGCGTTCCTTCGCGGATGGCTAATTGGCTGGCAGCCCTCCCCGTACTTATATTTGTGGGTATGTTTTGGCTGTGGAGAAAATTTGGACGCGATCCGGAAGGACGAGGAACCATTGTGGCGGAGTTTGAACCTCCGGACGATTTGTCCCCGGGAGAAGTGGGAACAATTGTCGACTATACCGTGCATAATAAAGATGTGGCCGCTGAGATTATCTACCTGGCAACCAAGGGGTATCTGCGCATCGAGCGGGTGGCGGGGGAGGGAATGCTAAAAGCAGACGATTATATCCTCCATCGGCTGAAGGACGCGGACGATACGTTGACGCCGTGGCAGAAACAGCTCTTGAAAGAGTTATTTGTCGGAAAGCATGACGGAAAAGTGGCATTGTCTGACCTCAAGGATACTTTTTCGGACGAACTTACTCGCGTCAAGGATATGATATATGATGCCTTGGTGAAGAAACATTATTTTCCTCGGCATCCGCAAAGGGTAAAATTATATTATTTTGTTATTGCTGTTTTGGTGGTAGTAGGAGGGTTTATGGGCGGGGTATTTTTAGGAATAACCTGGGGAAGTTCCGTACCCATTGTTAGTTTTCTTCTTAGCGGCGCGATTATTTTTATTTTTGGTTGGTTCATGCCAGCGCGGACGCTCAAGGGAGTACTCGCCAAGGAACATATTGTGGGGCTCAAACGCTATCTTACAGTAGCAGAAAAAGATCGGCTCGCGTTTCATAACGCTCCGGAAAAAAATCCCGAACGCTTTGAGAAATTGTTGCCCTATGCCATGGCGCTGGGGGTAGAGAAGGCATGGGCGGAGCAGTTTAAAGATTTGTACTCAGCTCCTTCGTGGTACAGCGATCCCCAGCTCGCGACATTTAACGCGGTGCTTTTTGCCAGCAATCTCTCGAGCTTTACGGCGCAAGCTTCGAGCGCTTTGAGCTCCGCGCCAGCTGCCTCGGGCACCAGCGGCTTTAGCAGTGGAGGGGGGTTTTCGGGCGGCGGGTTTGGGGGCGGCGGCGGCGGGAGCTGGTAGTGGAGGGAATGGAATAGGCCCGCGCGGCCTATTTTTTGACTCGTGAGCGAAAAATGTTATAATTGAAGGCATAAAAGATTACATATGGGAGATATCCATCGCGAATTAGAACAATTACTTGACGAGCTCTTTATCCTTGATTATCATTTTCGGGAGCGGTTACGAACCAGGGTGGGCAGGCTCGACGCTCGTGCATTGCAGAATTTAAAAACGGTCCTTACGGAAATGTTTGCGTTACAACAAAAAAAGTTGTTAGAAACGCTACGTGACAATCCCGCGAGCTATGAAAAGTTTAAGGACACAATCGCGGCGTCTGATCAAGAGCTTTTGGGGACATATCGAGACGTCTTAGCAAAAGAAGATGAAGAAAAAATTCAACAGCTTTTAACAAAATTACGTGATGTATAAAATGTATGACTAATGCCGCTATCGAAGAGGAACAACTGGGCACAGAAGACGAGCGCGCTGGCGACAGTGTTCCCGAAGTCGATCCGACCGATCGAGCGCGGGAGCTGGTGGAGGAACTCACGCGAGCGTACCGGACCGTAAAAGATCGACTCAGCAAATTGTCTCATGAAAGCAGTGAGGTGTTGCTTCATGTTGAACAAAAGATACGCCAGATTTTTGAAGAGCGGGACGCGAAGCTCGCGGAACTTCTGGCTATGGAAGCGGGGGAGCGCGCGGATCTCGAAGCGTTTATTGATCAGGTGCTAGCGGCCGGAGAGGGGCAGGCGTTAGAGGAACAAGCGAGCGAAGCGCTGGAGCTTTTTGAGCAGCATGTTTCCATCGAGCGTATTGGCCGCCAGGTGGAACTTGGTAAAATGATGGAGGAGTTTCGAAGCCTTGCGGACGCAGAAGCGTTAGAAACATTTTCTACGCAAAATCTTGCTACCATTAGGAGCACCATTGAACGCAAGAATTGGAATGCGATTTTTCGTCTGCAGGCGGGGGACGGGGTGATTGTTTTCACGGAGCCAAAATTACAAGCGACCAAGAAATTCAATGATGTGTTGTTTGGTCCGTTAAAAACGGATATAGTGAATGCAAAACGCAATACGCTTCTGCGTGAGAAGTTGACGGAAGCCGGAGGGCTCAGTGGGTCAATTACTCTACTCGAACAATCGTTTAAGAATAGTTTTTTTAAGGTTGAGGGCGCTCTGGACACGCCTGAGCTCGCGGCTTTCGTGAACAAAGTGTGCGCGGAAGTTGATAGTGAAATGAAGACGGTCATTGACGAAGCGATCGAAGAAGAATTGCGCGGACTTGGTCCCGAAAACAGCAAGGATATGGAGAAGCGGCGCGCTCTCACGGCTTTTCGCGCGCAAAATGAAACGGGCTATAAAATTGGTTTTGGTATAAGCAAGGTAGAGAGCAGCGACGCGCCGGAGCGAGTGGGCGTTACCCAGGCGATCACGGAGGCGTGGACCGGGTCGCTCATGAATCGCGCGGAAATGAAAGATGGAGCGTACGGGACGGAATTTAGCGCCGCAGCATTGACCCAGCTGATTGAAGAAAACAAAATCGCTCGGACAACTATTACTGAACAGCTGTCGAAGCGAGCTATTCCGGTCATTCACAATCATGAAGGTAAAGCGTTTGTGGTTTTTACGGAAGCGAATATTTTGCATACTGATTTACTCCGCGAACTCCGTAAAGGAACGTTTACTCCAGCCGCGGAAGATACGGAGCTCGTCGGGCTGATTGAAGCATATCGACAGCGGCTGAATGTTATTGACGTGGTGAAACCGTATACGCTCGATGAAATAGCGGGAGAGGCTAATTTACAAGTAACGGGCGAAGCGTTAGACACGCGACTCACGCGCGAGCGGGCGGCGAGCGATCGTTTGGGGAAACTCATTGCGTTACGGGCGAAATTGGAAACAGGCCAACTTGGCGCCACTGAACAGCAAGATCTAGAAAAGCTTCAAGAAGAAATTATTCAGGATAAAGATACGGTGGTTTCTGTTATTGAGTCCTCAAAGGATGGTATCTATTCTTCCGACGCGATATTTCACTATGAAGCGGTGCACACGCCGAATTGCGCGTACATTACGCTCGACGCGTTGGATGTGGGGGTGCGGGGAGCGCAGCTTACTGATGAATTGATGCAGCAAGTGGAACAGGGAGCGTTGCCGGTAGAACAGGCGCTTTTGCAGGCGGGCGATACCATCACTAAAGAATTACGTCAGTTTCGGACCAAGGTGCTGGAAATTGTCGCGCCCTACTACGGCGATAAGATTCCCACGCTCGTTGGCGGAGATGAAATAACACTCGCGATTGATACGTCTAAAATCAGCGAAGAAAAGTTGCAGGAAATGCTTTTGGCTATTCGTACCAGCAAGGAGTTCAGTGTCCGGCTCGTGATGGCGAAGGCGGAGAAAAAGAGCGAAGCGATAGGTTCTGATGATGAGAAGGACGGTTCGTTAACGAAACTTATTGAGCACGTAGGGACGCTGCGACGCGTGGAGCAGGGAGTGGACGACGCAAAAAAGATTGAAAAAGCGCTGCGAGAGTTGCAACTGTACGCTAATAAGACTACGTCGTGGGGGGATAGTGAACGGCGAACTTGTGGGGAGCTGGTAAACGATCTGTACCAAGAGGGGTTTGTGGTACAAGAGCAAGGGAAAAATAATTTTGTCATCAAATCCAGGGGGTCGTGGAGTGGTCGTACGACCGGAGACATATTACACATTATTGAAGAATTAAGAACTATTTAATATGATGACTGAAGGTTCAATGTCGGTCAACGATCGGCGGAAGGCGCAGGCTCCGGAAACGGTACGACGTATCTTGCAAACGGAGAAATTGTGGGACAAACTGGAAGCAGCCCAGCGGGCGGGACTGATCGCTCTTTTTCGTCAGCAAGTTGATCATTGTTTGGAAGGGGCCGAAGAAGCAGCGGCGATTGTGGATGCCGCGCGTTCTATACTTGCCATTCGTACGATGCCGCCCAGCGCCGAACAGCAATTATGAAAAAAAAGTCATTCGCCTATCAATTTTACCACACGACTGAAGAAGCCTGGGATGCTATGTACCAGGCTCTTTTAACTGCGACCAAATCGATCTATTGGGAGGTGTATGTTTTTATTGACGATAGCGTGGGAGAGCGGTTTATTACGGCTCTCTCTGATAAGGCGAGAGCCGGAATAGAGGTTAAATTAGTGGTGGACGCGATTGGCAGTTTTGGTCTATCGCGCGTCGGTATCGAGCGTCTGCGGTCGGCGGGAGTGGAAGTTCTCATTTATAATCGGCTGTATCCCGGAATCAAAATTTATAGCTGGGTTAGCCGAATTTTCCGCCGCAACCATCGCAAAGTCCTTATTATTGATGAAGAAATCGTTTTTCTAGGAGGGGTTAATATTGACGCCCATTTTCATAATTGGGATGACGTGTATCTAAAGATTATGGGGAAAGTA
>DATDTU010000044.1:0-4340 GCA_035290705.1 Patescibacteria group bacterium | reverse complement strand
AACTTCAAAGAAGGTTTTGACGTGCTCGAATTCTTTATCTCGTCCCACGGTACCCGCAAAGGTTTGTCCGATACGGCGCTACGTACCGCGAACGCCGGGTACCTTACCCGCCGTCTCGTCGACGTGTCTCAGGACGTTATTATTATCGAAGACGACTGTGGCGACAAAACCGGTGAAATCTTTACGGTCGAACAATCCAAAGAAATGGGTGAAAAACTGTCCGACCGCGTTTGGAGCCGCTACCTCGTGTCCGATTTAAAAATAGGAAACAAAATAATCGTGAAAGCCGGCGATGCCGTGGAGGACAAAGCCGCCCGTTTTATTGAAGAGAACAACGTGCCGTCCGTCCATGTGCGCAGCTTGATGCAATGCAAATTCCCCCGCGGCGTCTGCCGCAAATGTTACGGGTATGACCTCGCGAGCAACCAACCAGTCAACATGGGCACCGCCGTTGGTATTATCGCCGCGCAATCTATCGGTGAACCCGGTACCCAGCTAACGCTGCGTACCTTCCACGCCGGTGGTGTTATGGGCGGAGATATCACCCAAGGTTTGCCGCGCGTAGAAGAACTCTTTGAAGTCCGCACCCCCAAGCACCAGGCAGTACTCGCGGAAGTGGCCGGTAAAATCGAAATCGAAGACGCCGACGGCAAGATCGTTACATCTCCCACTGGTAAAAAGATTTTCGAAGGCCGCCGCGGACAAAAAATTATCAAAATCCACTTTGAGGGTATGGAAGAAATGAAGATCAAGTGCAAAGCCGAAGACGAAATTATGGTAAAAGACGGCGCCCACGTGGATAAAGATGAAGTGTTGGTGGTCCGTGGTTCCTCGGGCGAAGAAGTGATGGCGAAATATGAAGGCCAGGTAAAAATTGCCAAGAACACGGTCAGCCTCCACTACGAAGGTCCGCGCGTGCGCGAATACATTGTTCCGCTTGGTTATAAGCTCTTTGTAAAAACCGACGACGTGGTCGAGAAAGGTCAGCAACTTACCGACGGCAGTATCCACCTCCAAGACCTCTACGAACTCAAAGATCGCTCGGCAGTACAGCGCTATGTTCTCCAAGAAGTGCAAAACATTTATTCTTCTCAGGGTCAAAAAGTAAACGACAAGCACGTCGAACTTATCATCCGCCAAATGTTTAGCCGTGTGTATATCGAAGACGCCGGCGATACCGATTTGCTCCCCGGAGAAATTGTAGAAAAATCACAGCTCGAATTCTCGAACCGCCAAACCAAGAAAGACAGCGTCGGGAAATCCGCCACTGGTCGCGAACTTCTCCTCGGTATCAGTAAAGTCGCCCTCTCGACCCAGAGCTTCCTCTCCGCCGCTTCCTTCCAGGAGACTGCGAGAATCCTCATCAACACCGCTTCGACTGGTAAGATTGATTATCTCGAGGGTCTTAAGGAAAACGTTATTATTGGACGGTTAATTCCGGCGGGGACTGGATTTAAACAATAGTGTAAGCCCTGAGCGGAAGTCGAAGGGGCTGGAACTGGGTTCAAGCAATAAACTATATTCAACGGATCTACGGACCTGCCTACCGGCAGGCAGGTTGCTACGGAGCAACGGATAACAATTGTAGAGACGTCCCGATGGGGCGTCTCTTTTTTCTTTTGACAAAACAGTTGAGCTATGATTACATACTACTCATATATTCAATAAATTTACCTATGAAAAAATACCTCACCGAACTCCTCGGAACATTTTTGCTCGCCTTGGTCGTCGGCCTATCACTCCGCGGCGCTTTTCCCGTACCGACGCCGGTATTGGCCGCTTTGACTCTCGGACTCTTTGTCTACACCGCCGGCCACATCTCCGGCGCGCACATTAACCCCGCCGTCACCATTGGCGTCTGGTCGCTTGGTAAGATTAAGCCCAAAGATGCCGTCATCTATATTATTGCGCAGTGTATCGGCGCGACAATCGCGTTATACACCATCGCCGCTCTCTATGGCGAGGCCGGGTCTGATCTCGACCTGCCGCTCATGAACGGTTTTTCTGTCGCCGCGGCTGAATTCTTGGGCGCCGTATTTTTTACCTTTGGCATAGCCGCGGTTGTGCATGGCAAAGTTCCTACCGATGTAACGGGCGTAACCATCGGCGGCTCACTCTTGCTTGGCCTCTCCATCGCCGCCTCGAAGTCAGTGGCAATTATCAATCCCGCTGTCGCGTTGTCCGTGGTGGGAACTTCGATGAGCTGGGCGTATCTATTGGCTCCAGTAGTAGGAGCGGTGGTTGGAATGAATTTGTTTAGGTGGCTGGGGAGTGAGAAAATAGGAGATAGGAGTTAGGAGGTAGCTTGTAGGAGCAATATGAACGAAGGCATTGAATCATACAAAGATTTGATTGTATGGCAAAAAGCAATGGAGCTAGTGTTAGAGGTATATGTTTTGACAAATAACTACCCTAAAGAAGAGTTATATGGGCTTACCGCTCATACAAAGAAAACAGTAATTTCCATACCATCAAATATTGCCGAAGGGCGACGGCGCGGAAGCAGAAAGGATTTTCGTCATTTTCTTATAATGGCGTTCGGATCAGGCGCAGAGCTTGAAACACAAATTGAGATTGGCCGACGTTTACCTTTTGGTAAAGAATTGAATTTTTCCAAAGTCGATTCATTGTTGGATGAAGTAATGCGCATGCTGAATAAAATGATTTCAAATTTAAATAATGAGTAGTGTATCCCTACAAGCTACTTCCTAACTCCTAATTCCTTCGTTTATGTACGAACCAAAATCCTACGATCACCTCCTCGGCACTCCCGGTTTCAGCGACCAACTCCTCAAAAATCATTTTACCTTGTACCAAGGCTACGTGACGAATTTTAATAAACTCAATGATATTCTGGTCGACTTGGAAAAGAACGACAAATTCGGCACGCCGGAATATGCCGAATTGAACCGGCGGTTTGGCTGGGAGTGGAACGGGATGCGGCTTCATGAATATTATTTTGGCAATATGACCTCGAAAAGCGACTCCGTTGCCTCGGGGCAGTTTCAAGAACGAGTTGCGAAGGAGTTTGGCAGTTTTGCCAATTGGGAAAAAGATTTTAAGGCCATGGGCGCCATGCGGGGCATTGGCTGGGTTATCTTGTATCACGATCAAACAGCCGATCGGTTTTTTAACGTATGGATCAATGAGCATGATGTCGGCCACTTCGCTGGTTGCACGCCGCTTCTGGTCATGGATGTTTTCGAACACGCTTTTATGCTTGACTATGGAACAAAGCGGGCGGGGTATATTGAAGCTTTTTTTAAAGCCATCGACTGGAAAACGGTAGAAAGCAGATTACAATAGACGATTGATTGCTTGTCCGCCGTAGCCCCGACGTACGTCGGGGCGAAGGAGGAGAAAGTAGTTGAAAGTAGATTATAATTTTCAGCCTAAGTCACTACAAAGCAAAACCACCTAGATAGGTGGTTTTGTTAACCAAATAAACTACCAGTGCCAGTGTCTTACTTTTCTTGTCGCCAAGAAAAGTAACAAAAGAAGCGCTGGGGTTGCTGATCTTGCTCTCACGTTGTGTTGAGCAATACCCTTGTCCTTGGACGCTTCGGACAAACAGCAACCCCAGACCCCGCGGTAGCGTTAGCCAACACTGAAACCAGCTAGAACGCTAGCCGGCAATAAGAAACTACCCCCATATATCGGGGTGGTAGTTTATTGACGAAAGCCATATTTTACTGTAAAGTAAAAGAAAAATAACCTATTTTTCTATGAAAACAGAAAATAAAGTTCTCATTGGTTTCGTGGGTATTTTTATTGTGACGAGCGCTCTCGTAGGCACCGTATTGGTTGCGCGGGCAAAATACACAGGCAGTGCTTCTGAGCCTACAATAGTGCAAGGTAATAAGATTTTTGCTGCTGATAGTGCGCCAGAAACAGTGAACAAAGCGACAATTATCCCCACCACACCCTACCTATCATTCGCGAGCGATGCCGTAAACGCCAAGGAAGAAAACGCGAATGTTATTTCAATCCAATTTTTTGGTGATATGATGCTCGATCGCAATGTCGCCAAAGTGATGGGCACCAAAGGTCTCGATTATCTCTTTGCCAACGTGCAAGGAGAAAAAAGAATCTTTGGCGATGCCGACCTTCTGATCGCGAACCTCGAAGGGCCGTTCGCGTCCAAACGGGTTGCTACCAGCAAATCCATTGCCTTTCGTTTTGACCCCAAGCTTGCCGAGCAACTAAAGAAATATGGTTTTGACGGTGTTAGCCTCGCCAATAACCACAGCTATGATATGGGGCGAGCGAACGTGGCGTTTACCCGTGAGACCTTGAAAAAGGCTGGTGTTGGTTATTTTGGCGATGAATTGCTCGAAGGA
>DATDTU010000043.1:0-6131 GCA_035290705.1 Patescibacteria group bacterium | reverse complement strand
AGCGGCCCGTATATTGCCAAACGTGTTACAAGCAGATTGAGGAAGGAAAACTTGTTCCTATACATAAACGTATGCCCCAAATTGGCAGGGAGAAATATGCGGGTTCCTTGGGCGGGCTTGGAATTGAATTTAAGGAAGAAGCAATGACAACAAGCCGAGCCGCGCCACGGGTAGAACCTCCTCCGCAGGCGCCGCGGGGAGAACCCCCACGGGTGATACGGGAAGAGCGATTTGTGCCGCGTCGAGATCGATCTTTCGCCGGTCCCAGCCAGCGTATGCCTCTAGCTCCCCACGAGAGACGGGAAACCAGTTCTCAATCGATGGGGATTCGTTCATCACGGCCTGTTGTTCGGGGAGGTGTGGCAGACGCACGTCCGCTTTCGCTCTCGGCGCTCAAGACGTCGGACGGTAAAGAGGGGTTTTCCGCCGCCTCCGCGCAGAAACCGCCGAAACGGGAGCGAACGTCAGTTGACGTTTCCGCGTTGCGCAAAATTTTAGACGAGTCGTTGCAAGAGACGCAAGAAACAACCGATCAAAAAAAAGAAGCTACCACAAATGGTAGCAGTGTTATGAAACCGGGAGAGAGTGTCAAACTCTAAATTTTAGCCATGTCTTCAGTGATTTGCAGAGAAACAGGGTTCTCCATCTCGGACGAAGTGGAGCGCTATTTTCTTTTCATGAATGAGCTCGTTGAACGCGTCATCAAGCTCCGGATAGCCACTGCATAGACCATCTAGCTCCATTGCGACCTTTAGCGTGTGAATACTGATGGCTACTCTACACGCCAAAAGTTGATTTAGCAGGTTATCCTTCTGCTTGACCGTCAGTTCCTTCCGTGCTTCCTGCGCTTGTTCGGCCATATCCATATTGTCCTCCTTTTGGAACCTGCTCAAACGTACCATGCCCCATTTTTTCTGTCAAGCATTGGTAGTGCTACCTCAAGAAAAATCAAATAACACAGCGCTACCTTAAGAAAAATCTTTAAGCGAGCGATGCGGTCGAGTCCCGTCTTTGAGAAAAGAATTGGGAGGGCCGCTGAAATGAGAAGTAAATGGTGGGATAAACTTTGTTGCGGCCCGGACACTTAGCGAGGCGGGAAATATCTCAACATTTCAAAATTTAAAGCCTGCCGAGCGTCTTTTCTCAAAGACGGGGCGAGGGAACCGCATCGGCGAGCGAGTTATGCTTTTTCCACCCTCTCCACATATTCTCCTGTCTCGGTATTGACGCGAATAACATCTCCCGTGTTTATGAAAAGCGGAGTATTTATGGTAATTCCGGTTTCAATGGTAATTGCTTTGGTGCCGCCTTGCGCGCGGTCACCCTGTACTCCCGGCGGCGCCTCGATGACTTTAAAGTCCAATTTGATGGGAATGGTGAAGGTGAGCAGTTTTTCTTCAAAAAAGAGCGCGGTTACTTCGGTGTTAGGCCTAAGCCATTTGTGCGCATCCCCAATTGTTTCTGTACTCAATACGAAACGATTTTTTTTGTCACCGGGATCCACGAATATAAATTCGCCTCTGTGTTGATAAAGAAATACGAGCGGACGTTTTTCGACCTCCGCTTCTTCAAAATGATCCGATGGCTGCAGGGTCAGGTTCGTTACCTTTCCGGTACGAAGATTCCTCACAGTTGCCTGAACAACCGCTTTTCGTTGCTGCATCCGTGAAAAGCTCGATTCAAGTACCTGATAGGGTTCACCGTCCTTTACAAATAGCGCCCCCTTTTTAAGCTCAGTATAGGATAACATTGTGGATAACCTATTTTCTTTAATGGCCTGTTTACGATAAAATGAATAATAACGAAAAAAGGTCGAAAATGCAATCCTTTGACGTGTCTGAACCACATTCTCGGACACTCCGAGGGTAGAAGGTTATTGTGCCCCGTAATACAACCCGGTACTAGAAACAAGTTTCAGTACCGGACTCCGCTCCTGTCGTCGCTCCGCTTCTTGGGTATATTGTCGAAGCGAAGCCCAGTAGTGAACCGGAGGTTCTACTGCTGGGTTGATATACGGGGTGTGTACAATAACCTTTTCTCTTTTTGAAAAAAGAGACAGTTATTTATCCGTTAAAAATCGTTATCATTAAAGTAAAAATTTCATATGACACTTATACTTTGGGGAGATGTTATTAGGGATTCTTTACAAGAAGTATGGATCGTTGTTGCAACGTTCCTGCCGCTTTTGATTGGGGCGATTATCGTCTTTGTTATCGGTTGGATCATAGCAGTGGCGCTGGGCAAGCTCGTTGAGCAGATTGTGCGGGCACTCCGCGTTGATATGCTTTTGTCGAAGCTTGATGTTGAGCAGGCGATTGAACGCGCCGGCTGGAAGTTGAATTCCGGTGCGTTTGTCGGAGGGCTCGTCAAATGGTTCTTCATTGTTGTAGCGCTTCTTGTTGCGGTGAATGTCTTGGGCTTGAGTGAGGTTTCCGACTTCCTGCGCGACGTGCTTGTCTACATCCCGAATGTCATCGTGGCGGCGCTCATTCTTATTATTGCAGCAATCGTTGCCGACTTCACGGAACGATTGGTGCGAGGATCGGTTGAGGCCGCCGGATACAAGGGATCTTTGGTTGGAGTTGTCGCGCGCTGGTCAATCTGGATTTTTGCGATTTTTGCAGTTTTACTCCAGCTTCGAATCGCGGAAGTAATTGTACAAACCCTGATTACGGGGCTTGTTTACGGAATCGCGCTTGCATTTGCGATTGCCTTTGGAGTTGGCGGAAAAGAAGCGGCAGCCGATATCCTGCACAGAGTAAAGGAGGAGCTGAAAAAATAATATTTTTAGTATCACTTCTAAAACTCGGGCAAGCTGCCCGAGTTTTGGTTATCCACAATGACTCCTGTTGACATTATTTTTGGCGCGAGTATAATAAAGTTCACGATATGGATTTTATCCTAAAATCAAATAGAAAAGTGGCTCAAATACGCACCTGAACAGCCAGCAATTTATCGTTGTCTGATTGAAAGGGCCGCTTAAATAAGCGGTTTTTCATTTGTCTCTCGTCCGCAGTGCTCTTTTTTGAGAGTATTGGACGGCAGATTAAGGAAAGTATTTTGAAAATTGAAAAAGGGTAAACCCCGTTAGAAATCTGGTTCTACGGTTCCATTTGTTCTGGAACAACATCGGTTGTCATGTAATCGCTGTATCAAGGTTGAGAAAAATAATTTTGTTTACAAAATTATTTTTCAGCCGGATTTCTAACGGGGTAAAAAGTAACCCACATTTTATCTTTAAGTGGTTAAGGGTAAAAAGTTGGGAAGGTTATAAGAGCATATGGTGGATGCCTAGGGTTCTCGAGGCGATGAAGGACGTGGCGTGCCTGCGATAAGCGTCGGGGAGGTGGCGAGCAACCTTTGATCCGGCGATTTCCGAATGGGGAAACCCCGCCGTAGAAAACTACGGTGAGCCGCGCATAGCGCGGCGGCGATACCCGCTGAAGTAAAACATTTCAGTAAGCGGAGGAAAAGAAAACAATGCCAATGCTAAGCATTGGAAAGCTTCAAGTTCCAAAAAATAAATTTCCAAGCGTTTGGAAATTGAAAATTGGAAATTGGAAATTCCGATGCTGTGCATCGGCCCATTCCCTTAGTAGCGGCGAGCGAAGAGGGAAGAGCCCAAAATTTAGTTACCAGTAACTATTTACTAGTTTGTTGGTAGTTAAATGGTTGTAGGGTAATAACGTAAGGAGTAATCCTTGAAGAGCTACAAGTTGCAATTTGTCTAGTAGAACGGTCCTGGAAAGGCCGGCCAAAGAGGGTGATAGCCCCGTAAACGAAAGCCATTGCACGCTCTTTGTTATTATTCCTGAGTACTGCCCCGTATGGAGACTGGGCAGGAAACAGGCGGAACTAGTCCGCCAAGGCTAAATACTCCGAGAACACCGATAGTGAACAAGTACCGTGAGGGAAAGGTGAAAAGTAGCCCGGTAAGGGCGGTGAAATAGTACCTGAAACCATATGCTTACAAGGAGCAGGAGCTCGTGCCTCACTACTGTTCAGCACGAAATTATCAATTTTCAATTTTGCAATTTTCAATGATTTAATTTTTAAACCGTCATTGAAAATTGAGAATTGATAATTGAAAATTACGAAGTGCCGAGCGATAGCGAGGTACGAGTGACTGCGTGCCTATTGAAGAATGAGCCAACGAGTTATTGGATATTACTCGTCTAAATGCCGTGAGGCATGAAGGCATAGCGAAAGCGAGTGTTAATAGCGCGTATTAGTTTATGGTTTGTAGTTGGTAGTTTGTAGTTTTTTACTACTCACTACTATCTACTCACTATAAACTAAAGGTAGTATTCAAAAGACCCGAAGCCAGGTGAGCTTGCCATGGGCAGGGTGAATGTCGGGTAACACCGACAGGAGGCCCGAACCGGTGGGTCGTTCAACGCCTTCGGATGACCTGTGGTAAGGAGTGAAAAGCTAACCGAACCTGGTAATAGCTGGTTCTCTTCGAAATAGCTTTCGGGCTAGCCCTCGCGTAATTTTTCTCGGGGTAGAGATACTGAATGGACTATAAGGGAGCAATCTCGGTAGTCCAACCAAACTCCGAATACGGGAAAAAATCGCGAGGAGTCAGCAGGTGGGGGCTAAGCTCCATCGTGCAAGAGGGAAACAGCCCAGATCGTCAACTAAGGTCCCTAAATCATAGCTAAGTGTAAAAGGCGGTGGAATTTCTCAAACAGCGAGGAGGTTGGCTTAGAAGCAGCCATCCTTTAAAGAGTGCGTAACAGCTCACTCGTCTAGAGATTTTGCGCCGAAGATTCAACGGGGCTAAGCTATGTACCGAAGTTACGAATGCGCGGGCTTCATTGAGGAAATTTGTTCTTTTTCTTTGAGAAATTTTTGTGGGGTCGTAGCTCAATTTGGTAGAGCGTCCCGACTCGAGTTGGGGAGGTTAGTGGTTCGATTCCACTCGGCTCCACAAAATTTTCTCTTTGTTATCTTCGGCGAAACATTTTGTTTCGCCTCCTCAATGAAGCCCGTGCGTAGTAGAAGAGCATTCCAATTGCTGTGAAGGTCGACCCGCGAGGGCGACTGGAGCGTTTGGAAGAGAGAATGTTGGCACAAGTAACCACAATCCCGGTGAGATGCCGGGACGCCGAAAACCCAAGGGTTCCTCAGCAATGACAATCAACTGAGGGTTAGTCGGTCCTAAGCGAATGCCGAAAGGCGCACGCGATGGACACACGGTTAATATTCCGTGACTTCTTTTCTTTTTCGATGGGGCGACGAGATCTAGTATATCGGGCGTATTATTGGATTTAACGTTTGCGACATGAGATTCGCCGGCAGGAAAATCCGCCGGCAGGGGTTATGCCCGGTTTCAAGTGCCGTGAAAATCCCTTACAGCAATGTTTGGGAAATCCGATAAAGCAGGTCTCCAAGAAAAACCTCTAGAGCCAAAGGAAAAGAAACCGTACCGTAAACCGACACAGGTGGGTTGGTAGAGAATACCAAGGCGAACGGGTGATTCCTCGTTAAGGAACTCGGCAAAAAAGCGGCCGTAAGTTCGCGAGAAGGCCTACCACCGCACCTCACTGCGTTCGGTGCGGAATTTCTAAGTTCTAATATCTAATTTCTAATAAAATTTCAAATTCTAAAATGTTCAATGTCCGAACTTTTTGGTCATTTGTCATTTAAGATTTCATTAGGAATTAGAAATTAGGAATTAGGCATTCCAGCGCATGGAGCGTAGCGAGGTGCGGTGGTCGCAGCAAAAGTACCCCTGGCGACTGTTTACCAAAAACACAGCTCCCCGCTAACTCGTAAGAGGATGTATGGGGGGTGACGCCTGACCAATGCGAGAAGGTCAAAGATTCTTGTCCTCCTTCGCTCTTTGCTTCGCAAAGAGCTACGGAAGGACAAGTCGTCATGCGTGGCGGCTTGCCCATCCGAAGCTCACTACGAAGTAATGAGCGGAGGAGGGCTCTGGGTCTCAAGCCCTCGTCAATGTCAGCGATAACTATAATCGTTCTAAGGTAGCGCAATTCCTTTTCGGGTAAGTTCCGAAGCGCACGAAAGGCGTAACGACTGGGGGACTGTCTCAACGAGGAGCCCGGTGAAAATACAGTACCGGTGAAGATGCCGGTTACCTGTGGTTAGACGAAAAGACCCCGGAA
>DATDTU010000042.1:0-3845 GCA_035290705.1 Patescibacteria group bacterium | reverse complement strand
GGGACCACATCCGGCTTGAGCAATCGTCGTGCAACTAGCATCCTCCCCATACTTTAAACTCCCCCAAGCCGCCGCGAACTGTTTGTAATTGGGGACGTTCCCCGGCCCTACCGTAACCGGCACCTCGACAACCGGTTCAGTAATAACGTCAATGAGCGGAACGCGATCGACGTACTGAACCGGCAAAGGGCGGATGGTTACGAGATTCGGATTAATAAGGTACAGAATAGTATACGAACTCCACAGAATAAATAGCCCGATAATAATTTGTCCGATTCGATGATACGCTTCCGTCTTCCCTTCACCCCCGCCAGAAACAATAATAGCAAAGCCTTGTTGGATAATCATGGCTACGGCAACAATGCTCACGATAGCGACACCGAATTTGTAAACAGCGGCCAGATACTGCGCGAGATAGGGGATATCCAGAACTGTTTTTCCCTCCTCATTAGTACGAGAATTTATTGTATTGCTAAATGTAAGATCAGGTATGCGTATGGCCAAATTCGGTTTTAATCCCTCGGCCTTGGCGCGGGTAAGCGCCGCTGTCGCGTTCTGGTCAAAAATCGCGTCCCACAGGCTTGGGTCCGCATCTGGCCTCGGTGGCTCCGTATACCCCTTCGTGCTTTGGCAATAATCCAAGTCATCTGGTCCATCATCAACGCACTTCCATGTTCCTTTGTCGGGCGGGGCGCCATACTCATCACTACAATCTTTGACATCATCACAGTCGCAAAACCATTTGTTATTTCCTTTTGAATCTTCAACAGAACTTTCTTCACAGTCACCAGATCGGCATTGTGAATTGGAGGTGCATTGGCTTCCAATGTGTAGATCCGTTTGTGCATTAGTAAAGGGAACAAAGAGCGAAGTAGTTAGAATGAAAAAGAATACCCCCAAAAGCAAAGTTTTGCAAAAATAATTAAATCCGCGAGATGAGAATGCTGCCATACGTTATTTCGCGATAAACGAGCTAAGCATCTGCGGCAAATCAATATCAGCTTGTACGTTTAGTCTTTTATTATTGATAAAAAGCAACGGCGCCTCTCTGCCACCAAGCTCCCGCGCCAGCGGGGCCGCTCCGGCTACTCGCGAAACAGTAGCGGGTTCCAAAGTACACGTCCACCACTTTTCAACATCGAGCTTTGTTGCTACGGCCGCTTCCCGCAACTCCTGTTCGGTGTTTCGATCTCGACCACTCATAATTTCGTTTACAAACGGCCAAAAACGTTTTTGATCATGCGCACACCAGGCGGCTTGGTGGGCCACATTATTATTGCCAAAAATAATGCTTTCTTTTGGCAGATCCTTCCAAATGAGCCGAGCGTCTTCCGGATGTTTTTGCACAAAATCAACGAGCATAGCGTATACATCACGACTTTCCTTATCCCCTAAGTCCAAGAAAGCGACCAACGTGAGCGGCGCTCCCGGATTTCCGAGCATCGGGTCGGACGAAGAAATAGGGATATTAATAGCGTACGGGCTAAGCAATGGCTCGGGAGTATTTTTGGTCGTAATAGCGCTGCTTTTTTTGAATTGAAAAACAAAAAGTAGACCAGTGATGAAAATGACAATTACTAACCCCAGAAATAATTTTTTTGTTCCATGGTGCATAGGAGTACGTTCAAATAAGTGTGTCGTTAGGGAAAAAACAAGTCTGACTGTTGGGTCTTGACTATACGATACACGATACACGTAAAACGATACAAATCGTGATTGTGTATCGTTTTACGTGTATCGTGTCCGCGTGTCATTACAGGTCAACTTCAAACACGCCGGTTTTATTGTTGTCGGTAAAGAGCAATCGATTCTTGTCTTTGTCGAACGACAGTGCGTTGATGGTGTAGAGGCCGGCGGTGGGGAGCTCAGTGCGGAGACCGGTTCGCAAGTCAATTTTGTAGAGATCATCTGGGATAGAATCAGCAATGGCCGGAGACATGCCCGCGCCCGTGGGCAAATTCCGCGGCACGGCGCAAAAGAGCGTCGTATCATCGGCAAAGGTACACTTCTCTGCCCAGGTATAGAGGTTAAGCATCTGACGATTAGAACCAATCTGATCGCCATAAGCGTTTACAATCCACAATTCCGGTTTAAAGTCACTGCGGTCGCTGTCGACGCTGTAGAGAAGCCGTTGACCGCTTGGAGACCACTGCGGCTGGAAGTTGAGCCCCTCCACAATCGTTGATTTAAAGTTTTCACCATTCAAACCAATAAAGAGCACTTCTCTTCGATCGGCTCCTTGCGGCTGACCAGTTTTAGAGAATGCCACGGTCTGACGGCTCGGCGACCAATCCATAATTACCTGGTCGGCGTTATTGCCCAAGTGTTCAATGAGTTTTGTTCCCGTACCATCGTCTTTGGTAACCACGATCCAGCGATTTTCTGGCGACAAGGCCAAACTTTTGGCGGCGATTTCGTTCGCGTCCGGAGAAAAGGAAAATTCTTCCCAATGTTTCGGCAGCGTCACCTGTTTTTGGTTTTCAAAGTTATACACAATTTTATTTCCGTCCGGGTATTCAATCACCGCTTTGTCCTTCGCCTTCGCCCAGGTAACATTTTTTACCCCATAAAAAACTTGGTCGGATAATTCTTTGGCTGAACCGTCGGGCGAAAGACGGTAGAATTTTCCATCACTGATATTGTGATACCGCATGGCGCCATTCTCCCCGAGAGAAGCGTAGGTCGCGAAGTCTTCGGAAATTTTTACTACCGGCTCCGGCTGGAAAGGTCCGGGAGGAGAAGAAGTAAAGCCAGGCTGAGAACCAGGCAGCTGTTGTCCGTCATCCACGCCTCCCGGAGAGACCGTGCTCGTTCTTTGCCCCGCGGTGGGCAGCTGCCCCGGCGTGCCGGTAGCAGACGGCTGTTGTCCAGGAATAGAAATGACCGGTCGGCGGAAAAAAAGATAGAGGGCAAAAGCAATAAGCGTAGAGACAGAGAGCAGTGCGACGATGAGGAGAATGCGTTTGAGGGTAGGGGACATAGGGACGAAAAAACAAAAATCTAATTACTTTCAACTAAAACGTCAATTGTCATTCCGACCCATTCGACTCAACTCAGGGTCGCCTTGAGCAAAAGCCGAAAGGCGACAACGAAGGAGGAATCTCTGTCTCAATTGGCTGTAACGGACAGAGATCCCCTGCCTACCGGACAGGCAGGCTCGTCGGCTGTGGCCTCGCTCGGGATGACAAGTCGTGTTTGCTGCAGTGTAATAAATTAATTAGTACAATTATAATATCCAATTCTTAACTACGCTACTTTCCGTTGCCGTCGCGCATTGTCGTTCGCTGGCGAGTTCATGGCAATTGGTTGAGTGCGCGGGGCGGAAATGGCGCGAGCGTTATCGTTGGCAGGTGGACCGGATACCGTAGTCGGTTGCGGCGGTTGCCTTACCCGTTGTTGCGCCCCACCTATTATAGCACTTTCTAGCTGGGTAATTCTAGCCGCCATTGTTTTTTTCATTTTTTCTCTCTTTATGTACTCTTCCAAAGGTTTAAGTAATTCATCAATTTTCTTTATGACCCGAGCTACTGCTTTAGACAGAACTGCGCCGGGCATTGCATTGCCAATCAAGGTGTAGAGCAATAGCCAAGGCAGAAAGATAATCACAAGTAGTATCGGGACAATGATAGTTTCGAGAGTGATCGCAAATGCCTTGCCCCATGTCTGTATGCCATCAGCAAACCCAGCCCCCAGTTTAGCTAATTGCAGCATACCGCGGAGCGTTTTTAGAATCCGTAGCTGCGCCTCCATGCTCGCTGATTCTAAGCGACTGAGAATATTATCGATAGGGGGAACCACTTTTCTGACAAGCCCCAATAGTTTTCCTTTGGCTAAATTATTTTTAA
>DATDTU010000041.1:0-15474 GCA_035290705.1 Patescibacteria group bacterium | reverse complement strand
CGACGATCGTCGCCCCTCCCGCCTGCCGGAGATGCCGCGGGTAACCAGCACCGCCGCGCCCGTCAAGGCAAACAGCGGCAAGAAGCCGGTCTCGGTCCAGCCGGTTCGGGCCTACAGCTCTCTGCAGTCGACCGGCCGGTCGGGTGCCTCCCCTGAGGAGATCTACGAAGCCTGCAGCCGCGCCGGTTCCACGATGTTCGGAGATCCGAACCAGGTGATGACCTCCGAACTCACCGACTCCTGATTCCGCTCCTTCCTGCCCCCGCCTGACGCGCTTCCGCGACGCGTCGATGGGGCACACTACTAGCAACTTCGCGGCTCCATCAAAGACAATCCGAATACCCACGGGTTGTTTTTGATTTTATCCACACGTATGTATTTTCCGCATAATCAACTTTGTTGTCATTCCCGCGCCATTCGGCCTCGAGCTCATGGCCGAGAGGCAGGCGGTAATCCAGACAATTGGCCTTCTGGATCCCCGCCTGCCTGCCGGTAGGCAGGTTTTCACGGGGATGACAGTTGGTGAAAACGAGTTATGCGTGAAGTGCATACGCGCAATTTTATCCACTTTTCATGCACAGAATGTTAATATTGACGAGGTAGATACGCGTGGTATACTAACGGTTACATTTAGCCTAATTTTTTGGTATGAAGTCCTCCCAATTGAACCAAGTCCTTCGTCTCATCCGCCGTACCGGCGATCGCGCTATCATCATGGATCCGGCCGGGGAGGAAGTGGTGGTGCTCATGAATTTAAACGACTACGAAGCGTTACTCGACCAAACCGATGATTCCTTAGCTTACGCCGAACCCGACCACGATTTATTAGCCGATGAACCATCCCCCTGGGGCACCATGGAAGCCGAAATTCGCCCCGATTGGCATGAAGACGAAGGTAGCAACTGGCGCGCGCCCAGCGACTTCTCCACCTTCTCGGAGTTGGCAACCAAACGCGCAGCTCCGAGGTTTCAGCCCGCCTACCCGCCCCAACCCGACGATTCCCAACTCGATTTTAGCGCCGGCTGGAACGAACAAGCGCAAAACATTCCCTCCTCAATGGAGGAGGAAGTAAGCTTAGAGGATGTGCCGAGCGAGGAAGAGGAAGAAAAGTTCTACCTTGAGCCGATTGATGAAACCTAAAAAGTTGGCTAAGTTAAGCAAGTTGGCTAAGTTTTCTAAGTTACGGCCAGTAACTCCGCGATTAATAACTTAGTTAACCTAGTAAACTTAGATAACTTTGCAAACTTTCCTCATCCGTTGTCCACAACGCCACCTCTTGCCAAAATTTATATATCTGTTATAATGCAACGGCTAACTATAGCTAAATTCATTTAATTTAAATAAAAATTTTTGCGGTTGGATAAAAATCTGTCTGAGACCATTCTCAGCAGTGCCGCGTAATATGTTGTAAATATGGCCGAATTCATACGAAGTAAGCCACACGTTAACATTGGTACCATTGGTCACGTTGACCACGGGAAAACCACCACCACCGCTGCCATCCTCGCGGTGCTTTCCGCTCATGGCAAAACCGCTCAACACAAAGGTGTTGATGATTTGGATAAAGCTCCTGAGTCAAAAGCTCGTGGTATTACGATTTCCACCGCTCACGTCGAATACGAAACCGACAAGCGCCACTATGCTCACGTTGACTGTCCGGGACACGCTGACTATGTAAAGAACATGATTACCGGCGCGGCCCAGATGGACGGCGCTATTTTGGTCGTTTCCGCCGCTGACGGCCCCATGCCTCAGACCCGTGAACACATCTTGCTCGCGAAGCAAGTGGGCGTACCATACATTGTGGTTTATCTCAACAAAGTTGACATGGTATCTGACCCAGAACTCATTGACCTCGTTGAGGCTGAAGTGCGCGACCTCCTCACCAAATATGGATTCCCTGGCGACAAAGTACCAGTCATTCGCGGTTCTGCCATCAAAGCTCTCCAGAACCCCACCGACGAGGCAGCGTCTAAGCCTATCACGGACCTCATGAACGCCGTTGATGAATATATTCCAGAACCGGTCCGCGCCACCGACAAACCGTTCCTCATGCCAGTAGAAGATGTCTTCTCCATCGAAGGTCGTGGTACCGTAGTAACCGGTCGTATCGAGCGTGGTATGGTAAAAATTAACGATGAAATCGCGATCATTGGTTTGCGCGAAGAGCCGTTGAAGACCGTTGTTACCGGTATTGAAATGTTCAACAAGAGCTTGAAAGAAGGTCAGGCTGGTGATAACGCTGGTATCCTTTTGCGCGGCACCAAGAAAGAAGAAGTAGAGCGTGGTATGGTGCTTGCCAAATCAGGTTCCATTACTCCGCACACCGAATTTGAAGCGGAAGTGTACGTCCTTACCAAAGAAGAAGGTGGACGCCACAAGCCATTCTTCAAGGGATACAAACCTCAATTCTACATCCGCACGACCGACGTAACCGGTGAAGTAGAGTTGCCCGCTGGAACCGAAATGGTTATGCCAGGAGACACCGTGAGTCTCAAGATCAAACTCATCATGCCAGTAGCTATGGAAGAAAAGATGAACTTCGCTATCCGCGAAGGTGGTAAGACCGTTGGAGCTGGTGTGGTAACAAAAATCAGCAAATAATCATCAAAGGGGCCACGCAAGTGGTCTCTTTCTTGTGCCCTTTATATAGATATCCATGACGATACACGATACACATAGTACCACCGCCTCGAGGCGGGGTCCCGCTATGGCGGTGACGATACAAAATCGACAGTGTATCGTTTTGCGTGTATCGTGTATCGTTTCGTGGACGTTCTTTAATTAAAGTAAACATGTCCTCAGCCGCCGCCACCGCCAAAAGCGGAAAAACAACCGAGAAAAAGGAGGAAACAACGAGCCGTATTCGCATTAAGATTCGCGCGTACGATAATCGTATTATTGACCAAGCCACGAAGACGATTGTCGAAACCGCCGAGCGTCATGATGCTAAGGTAGTAGGCCCGGTTCCTTTGCCAACCGAAAAGGTAAAGTTCACCGTGAATCGTTCGACCTTTGTCCACAAAGACGCCCGCGAGCAGTTCGAAATGCGCGTGCACAAGCGCCTCATTGATATTATCAACGCGACCCCGAAAGCCATTGACGCGCTTATGAGTTTGAGTTTGCCGGCTGGGGTGGATATTGAGATAAAAATGTAGATAGTTAAATAATTTTCTTTCAAAATATGAGGGATCACGAAACCGGACGCCCTGCTGCTGGGAAATTAGAACGCAGAGGACCTTTTCTGGTGTGTGAATTCGAACAGGACTCGCTAAGTGCGGAGAGCGCGAAAAAGGTGGCTGAAGCCATTTATCAAATTATTAAACCGGGGACAGTTTGGTTCGACAATGCAGGCTTAAAACAGAAAGCAACAATGACTAAAGATGGTCAGGCGGGTTCCCCAGGATTTGATCTGTTTATACCATCAAACATGCCGGAAGAACTATTGGATCAGGTTCTAACTTCGATAAACAGGACGGGATTGGTGAGTGTTACCAGGCAAGTCAGTTGTTGAACCAAGACTTGACAAGAAAACAAAAAAATAGTAAAGTGGAGCCACGTTACAGTTTGTTATCAAAAACCAGAACAATAAGATCCTGTTAGATAGTCGCCTTCGTCCTTTGGGACTTCGGCGAACCAAGGAAAACATTGTCGAGGTAAGTGATAACAGGAGAAAAAATATTGAAAATTAGCCAATTTAAGCCATTCTTAGGTGCCTGATCGTAAGTTCGGGCGACCCGCCTACGCTAAAGCTTCGGCGGGCGAGGAAGGCTAGAAGCGTGATTCAAGAAATCATTTTTTGACTTGCGCTTCTAGTTTTTTGTTAAAAGAATTATTAAGCCCGACTCGGCGTAGAGCCCGAGCGACGGAGTAGTATGGCCAGTATGAAATTCATTTTAGGGAAAAAAATTGGAATGACACAGGTATTTTTGGGAAGCGGCGAGGTGGTCCCGGTAACCCGAGTGCAAGCAGGACCGTGCCAAGTAGTGCAGGTAAAAGACAAACCAAAAGACAATGCTCGAGCGGTGCAGGTTGGCTTTGGCAAGAAACGGGAGTTCCGAGTCAAAAAACCCCAAGCTGGGCACCTGAAAGACTTGGATCTATCTGAGGCGCTACATGATTTTATAACCGATACAATTGACGGAATCGAACGAGGCGATACTATTACTGTGGATACCTTCGCGAGCGGCGATCGAGTGAATGTTATTGGCACCTCCAAAGGTAAAGGTTTCGCGGGTGTGGTAAAACGCCATCATTTCCGCGGCGCTCCAGCCACCCACGGTCACAAACACGATTTGCGCGCCCCCGGTTCCATTGGCGCCGGCGGCGTCCAGCGTGTTTTCAAAGGCATGCGCATGGCTGGTCGGATGGGAACAGATCAAGTCACTGTCAAAAATTTAGAAATTATTGAAGTCCACCCAGATACGAATGAGCTCTATATCAAAGGCGCGGTACCAGGCGGACGCAATGCTTTGCTCATGATTAGCGGAGAAGGTGAATTGAAGGTGAATAAGAAAAAACAATCAGATGTGGTTGCTGTTTCAGAAATTCCTACAGTTACCGAAGCCCCAGTCGAAGAAAAAGCAGCTTAATTCACGTATCACGTAACACGCATCATTAGTTGATATGTGCTATGTGATATGTGTCACGTGACGTAGTATGAAAACAAAAGTCTACAATTGGCAAGGCAAAGAAGTAAGCGAGCTTGAATTGGCAGACGCTGTATTCAACGTGCCCGTAAAGCGTTCCGTGGTGCATGAGGTGTTCGTAGCGCAAATGAATAACCAGCGCGAACCCTGGGCTGATACCAAAAATCGCGGCGAAGTTCGCGGTGGTGGTAAAAAACCGTGGCAACAGAAAGGCACCGGCCGCGCTCGTCATGGCTCCATCCGCTCTCCCATTTGGAAGGGTGGTGGCGTCGCTTTTGGCCCGCTTACCGATCGTAATTACAAAACAAAAATCAACAAAGAAACCCGTCGGCTCGCCACGCGCATGTGTCTTACGGATAAAGCTAAAAGCGGCGCTTTGTGGGTAGTAGACAATTTTGTAACGAATGAACCGAAAACGAAGTTATTTGCCAGTTTTCTGAAAGCCCTGCCTGCTAAACAGAAATCATTTTTAGTACTCACGGCTGGCAAAGATGAATCGATGCTCCGAATGACAAAAAATATCCAACGAGTAACCACCCGCCGAGCGGAGGATGTGAATGTGATGGATTTATTGAATAAGCAAGCAGTTATTGTGAGCGCCGACGGAGCAAAGAAAATGGAAGAACTTTTAAAGAAATAAATTTTGGATAATGCAAATGCGCTGTGGCGCCACGAATCTTTCGAATACAATTGGCATTCGCAAGATTCGTGGGCCTGCCTACCGGCAGGTAGGCCCGCAGGCCATTCGTGTTATCCCAATCACTATATATGGGCTTAATGGATCGATGGACAAAAAAGAAAGCGAAAGAGCAATTGTCTCAAGGCACTGCTGCCAAAAAAGAAGAAAAAGAAACAGCGGTGGAAACCAAGAGTCAAACGGGAAGTGCTGGTCGCGCTGTAGTGAAGGGTACCGCGTACCAGGTACTGATCCGTCCCTTATTGACGGAGAAGGGAACAGTGCTTGGAACCTACAATAAGTATGTATTTATGGTAACGAGCGCCGCCAAGAAGAATCAGATTCGACAAGCGGTAAAAGAACGATACGGAGTAGATCCCGTCGCCGTAAACGTAGTAAACGTACAAGGGCGCCGCCTGCGCTTTGGAAAATCCATGGGCCGCCGATCCGACTATAAGAAAGCAATTGTTACTTTGCCGAAGGGGCAATCGATTACATTGCATGAAGGCGTGTAAACATGATGCGGATCGAAAGTTTATGCGGATATAGCGGATACCAAACTGTCCATCCGCCATATCCGCATAAACCCGTTCGTAAAATTCGCATCTTATATCCGTATGCCAATAAAGATTTACAAACCAACCAGTGCCGGACGCCGCGTATCGAGCGTGGACGCTTTTTCTGATATCACGAAGACCACGCCAGAAAAGAGTTTGATAACTATTTTGAAAAAGCATTCCGGACGTAACAACGAAGGCCATATCACCGTTCGCCACCAAGGCGGCGGGGCCAAAAAGTTTTATCGTCTCGTGGATTTTAAACAGCAAAAGTTTGATGTGGGAGCTGAAGTGCTCGCGATTGAATATGATCCAAACCGCGGCGCGCGCATCGCTCTCATTCAATATTCCGATGGCGTCAAGTCATACATTCTCGCCTCGGAAGGTTTACAGGTAGGAGAAAAAATCGTTGCCTCCGAGAAAGCGATTGAAGCTAAAACCGGAAATCGATTACCGTTAAAATATATTCCTATCGGTTTGTTTATTTACAATATTGAATTAACTCCGGGCAAAGGTGGACAGTTGGTCCGCGGGGCTGGTCTTTCCGCTCAGCTCGTGGGTACTGAAGCGGGCTATGCGCAAATCAAACTCCCTTCCGGAGAGATTCGTTCCGTGCGAGAAGATTGCGCCGCGACCATTGGCATACTCAGTAACCCCGATCGCCGCTTGATTCGCTGGGGGAAAGCCGGCCGAATGCGTCACCGCGGCATCAAACCGCGCGTGAAGGGTAAGAACATGAACCCGGTGGATCACCCACATGGCGGTGGTGAAGGCCATAGCCCAATTGGCCAAAGACGCGGTCCGCAAACAGTGTACGGCAAGCCAGCGCGGGGAGTGAAGACCCGAAAACCGAACAAGTGGAGTGATAAATTCATTATTAAATCACGTAAAAACAAAATAACATAATCCGAATTTACAAATCTTGTCCGAATCTACGAATATCCTAATATTACAAATTATTCGTGGGATTCGGAAATTCGTAGATTCGGCTAAAAATTTGTAGATTAGGATTACAACATATGTCACGAAGTTTAAAAAAAGGCCCTTACATAGACCCCCGCGTGCTGAAGAAAGTTGCCGCGGCGAAAGCCAGTGGAAAACGTCAGCCAATAAAAACCTGGTCACGCGACTGTGTTATTTCTCCGGAAATGGTTGGAGTAACTTTTTTGGTCCATAACGGAAAAGATTTTTTAACTGTCCTGGTAGAAGAAAATATGGTCGGTCACCGGTTGGGAGAATTTTCCCCAACGCGTAAATTCATTCGCCACGGTGGTAAGATGCAGAAAGAGTTGGAAACGAAAACAACCGCCACCACGCCAGCCGCCACTCCGGCCGCTCCTAAAAAATAAATATCTGTATGAGCCAGGAAGTTACCGCACAACTGAGATTTTTCCGAATGGGTCCGCGCAAAATGCGCTTGCTCGCTGATTTAATTCGCGGCCGTCACGTGGAAAAAGCCATTACCACTTTATCGCTGCTTAACAAGCGCGGCGCGCTACCATTATTGAAGTTAGTACAGTCAGCGGTCGCGAACGCCAAGCACAACCATTCTTTGGAAGTAGGAACCTTGCGAGTAAAAAGCATTACGGTAGATGGCGGCCCCATGCTAAAACGCTGGATGCCAAAAGCGCATGGGCGCGCGACGCCGGTGCGGGAGCGAACGTCGCACGTCAAGTTGGTCTTAGAGCAAGTAGAAAAGACAGTAAAAGAAAAGAAACCAAAAAATAAAAGTATTTGAACATTTGAACTTTAAACATTGTTTAGAAATTAGAAATTGAAAATTAGAAATTCTTACACCTATGGGTCACAAAGTCCATCCCACAATTTACCGCATTCCATACGTTTTCCCTTGGGATTCTCGTTGGTTCGCCAAAAAGGATCAGCTTACCCAATTCTTAAAGCAAGAAATTGCTATTCGCGAATACCTTGGTAAAAAGATCAAAGAAGCGGGAATTGACGCCATCAGCATCGAACGCAGTCCAAAGGAAATGGCTATTACTATCCTGGCCGCGAAGCCGGGAGTGGTCATTGGGCGCGGGGGGCAAGGATTGGAAGAAATTCGCAAAGAAATTGAAAAGAAATATTTACAATTTAAATTGAAAGTGAAGCTGAACATTCAGGCCGTACAGCAGCCAGCTTTATCCGCCATGATCGTCGCTCAAAATGCCGTAAACGACATTGAGCGCCGTCTCCCGTTCCGCCGCGTGATGAAGGGAGTCTTAGAAAAAGTAATGGCCGCCGGAGCCAAGGGCGTGAAGATCAATATGGCTGGACGATTGAACGGCGTGGAAATTGCCCGTCGCGAAAAATTAGCCGCCGGCAAAATGTCTCTGATCACTATGCGCAGCAATGTTGACTATGGTTTTGCCGAAGCGCATACTTTATACGGAAAGATTGGTGTGAAGGTATGGATTTACCACGGCGAGACATTTGGACGCAAAGATAAGTTTGAGAAAAAGGAAAGTACTGAGTACAAGCCAACGCGAGGAACAAGAACAGAAAAAAAATAGTCGCTGTAATTTAGAAATTCGTCCGCCAACTGGCGGATTAGGTATTAGAAATTTCGATAGGTATGTTACTACCCAAAAAAGTACAACACAGAAAATGGCATAAAGGACGCCGCCGTCAGAAAGGCTCCGCGACGCGAGCTAACTCGGTTGATTTTGGTGATTTTGGTTTGAAGAGTCAGAGTTACGGCTGGGTATCAAGCCGCCAAATCGAATCGGCCCGTCGCGTGCTCACTCGTTACGTCCGTCGCGGTGGTAAAGTTTGGATCCGAGTATTTCCCGATAAGCCAGTGACCAAAAAAGGTAACGAAGTGCCAATGGGTGGAGGCAAGGGAGCGCCCGATCATTATGTCGCTGTTGTGAAACCAGGAACCATGCTTTTCGAAATGGTTGGCGTCACTCGCACCGTTGCCAAGGAAGCAATGGACATGGCCGGATATAAATTTGGCCTCAAGACGCGTTTTGTAGAGAAACAACGCTAAAGATATGGATTTAAATGATTTAAAAAATAGAACGACCGCGGAGTTGCAGGAATTACTGCTGGAAAAGCGGGCCGAACTGCACAATCTGAACGCCAAGGCGCGAACCCGGCAGTTGAAACAAGTGCACACCGTCCCCGCCGCCCGCCAGACAATCGCCCGCATCATGACGCTGTTAGCTGAACGCCAGAGAGCCAAATAATTTTAAGTACATTCTTATGGACAAAAAAGTACCAACAAGTCAACGAACGTTTACCGGCAAGGTGGTATCCACCGCCATGCATAAGACCATCACCGTGCAGGTAGACACCATGAAACTGAATGAAAAATATCATAAGAAGTATCGCGTCAGCAAAAAGTTTCACGTACATAATGAAGCGAGCGCGGTAGCGGTAGGGGACGTAGTTAACTTTGTTGAGTGCCGACCAATGTCCAAAACCAAGCGCTGGCGGTTGGTTACCACAACGGAACAACAAAACAATAAAACAAAAAAACAATAGCAATGTGTTAAATGATTTCTTGTTTTCTTGATTAATTGATTTTTTGAAAGTAGTATATGATTCAACATCGGGCCATGCTCAACGTTGCCGACAATACTGGCGCCAAAAAGGTGCAGTGTATTCGGGTATTGGACGGTTACAAAAAAAGATACGCTCGCCTCGGAGACGTGATTACATGTGTAGTAAAAGAAGCTGCCCCGCGCGGTTTGGTAAAAAAGAGCGAAATAGTGCACGCGGTTATTGTCCGTCAACGCAAAGAAACGCGCCGACCCGATGGCACCTATGTTCGATTTGACGAGAACGCGGTCGTGGTGATTGATCGAGCCAGCAAGGAGCCAAAGGGGTCGCGTATTTTTGGCCCAGTCGCCCGCGAGTTGCGTGTCAAAGGTTTTCAAAAAATTATATCTTTAGCGCCGGAGGTAGTTTAATCCGGATTTCCAGATAATCCAGATTTACAGATGCCAATTGTCATCCGGATAATCTGGATTATCCGGATATCTGGATAAAAATATTACTATGAAGATCAAAGTCAACGACAAAGTAAAAATTTTGAGTGGTAAAGATCGCGGAAAGACCGGCAAGGTAATTCAGGTTTTTGCTGATGATGGAAAAATCGTGGTGGAAGGGGTAAACCAGATCAAAAAACACCTCCGTACCCAGAACAAAAGCGAAAAGGGTCAAGTGATTACTCTCGCGAGCCCGATGCCGGCGAGCAAGGCAATGCTCCTCTGTCCGAAATGCGAGAAGCCTATCCGCGTGGGATACAAGGTGGAGGCCGGAAACAAGAAACGTTTCTGTCGAGCTTGCCAGCAACCTATCGATTAATCGCATATGAGCACTACGTTATACCAAAAATACAAAAAAGAAGTTGTTCCTGCCCTGCAGAAAGAATTAGGATACAAAAATGTTATGGAAGTTCCGCGGGTATCCAAGGTGGTAGTGAACGCGGGGATCGGTCGTTTTATAAAAGAAGCGAATTTTATCGAGAATGTCGAGAAAACTCTCGCGAAGATCACCGGTCAAAAACCAGTACGCACCAAAGCCAAGCAGTCTATTTCCAACTTTAAGATTCGTGAAGGACAAGAAATTGGAGTCATGGTGACGCTTCGCGGACCGCGCATGTATCAGTTTCTCGAGCGGTTGGTCAATGTGACGTTCCCGCGCGTGCGCGATTTCCATGGTATTTCCGACAAAGGTTTTGATCGCCAAGGAAACTACACCATTGGTTTTAAAGAAAACGTCGCGTTCCCAGAAGTAAAAATGGAAGAGATCGAAAAAATTCATGGGCTACAGCTTATTATCAATACGAATGCCAAAGATAAAGAATCGGGCAAAGCGCTGCTCAAACACCTTGGTTTCCCTTTTACTAAGTAAACACTATCTGGATCAAACAGTATGGCTACAGCCGCCCAAATCGCTAAATCTAACCGCAAACCGAAATACTCCACCCGTATCGTTCGCCGTTGTTGGAATTGTGGCCGGCGGCGTGGTTTGGTTGGTAAGTTTACCCTGTGTCGTATCTGTTTTAGAGAATTTGCCAACGCCGGTCGCATTCCGGGAATACGTAAATCAAGTTGGTAGCGTATAATCCTAATTTACGAATGATACCCGAATCCACAGATATCCTAATCTACAAATAAATCAATACCTAATTAACTAATAACCAATAAACCAATAACTTTAGTATGATGACCGATCCAATCGCTGACATGCTCACGAGAATTCGCAACGCCTCTATGGTAGGAAAGAGAGAGGTGGTTGTTCCCTATTCAAAAATGAAACTGAGCATCGCGACGATTTTAGTGCGTGAAGGATACCTACACCATGTTGAAAAGTCAGAGAGCGGCAGTCTTGCTTCCTTAGTGCTTACGTTGCAATACCATAACGGCATACCAGCGGTACAATCGCTTAAACGCGTTAGTACTCCGGGACATCGTCAGTACGTGAAGAAGGACGCCATCCGGCAGGTTCTCAATGGTCTCGGCGTAGCTATTTTATCAACTCCCCGCGGATTACTTACCGACATTGAGGCGCGCCAGGCAAAAATCGGAGGAGAATTGGTTTGTGAAGTATATTAATTTAAATATAATCCGAATCAACAAATCTTATCCGAATCTTCAAATATCCTAATAATAACGAATGGGTTATTAACATATTTGTAGGATTCGGATATTCGTGGATTCGGTTCAAAATTTGTAGATTAGGATTACACTATATGTCACGTATCGGTAAAAAAATTAGAACGCTCCCCGCCGGTGTTAGCGCCGAGGTCAAGGGCGGAGAAATCATCATCAAGGGACCAAAGGGTGAACTGCGACAACGCCTGCATCCTCGGGTGACGGTGGTAGTAAACGGCAGCGAAGTAACTACCAAAGTGGTGGCCGAAGAGAATAAACGCGACCGCGCCCTGTGGGGAACTTTTTCGAGTTTGATTGAGAATATGATCGACGGCGTTACGCAAGGATTTAAAAAACAGTTGGAAATTAACGGAGTTGGTTTTAAGGCCGCGCTCAAAGGCGCTGACTTGAATCTCGAGGTAGGATTTTCTCACCCAGTAATTGTGAAAGCGATTCCAGGAATTAAATTCACGGTAGAAAAAAACGTTATCACCGTGGAAGGATCGGATAAGCAGATGGTGGGAGAAACTGCCGCTATGATTCGTCGCGTGAAAAAACCGGAACCCTACAAAGGAAAGGGAATCAAGTACGTGGAAGAAGTGATCCGACGCAAGGCCGGTAAAACAGCCGCCAAAGCCGCCGCTTAGATTTCTACTTAAGTAAATCCGTATGAAGAGGTTAACTACCAAAACTAAAAACGCACTCCGCCAAGTTCGCCACGGCCGTGTACGCCCGCGCGTGCAAGGGACAAAGGAACGCCCCCGCCTTTCTGTTTTTAGAAGTCTACGAGGAATCACCGCGCAGTTGGTTGACGATACAGCTGGTAAAACAGTATGTTATGTGGGTAGTACTGCCGTAAAAGGCGCCACGAAAGTAGAAGGAAAAACGAGCAAAGTAGCCCAAGCTTTTGTGGTGGGAAAAACACTTGCCGAAAAGGCAAAAGAAAAAGGAATCAGCAAAGTCGTCTTTGATCGTGGCGGCTATGAGTACCATGGTCGTGTACAGGCGGTGGCGGATGGCGCCCGCGCTGGCGGTTTGGAATTTTAAAGAACTATTAATTACATCTCTAGCCAGTTTTATGAGTAAAGCCCCCCATCGAAAATCTTCCCGAACCGAAGACAAATCTGGTTTCGATCAGTTTATTTTGGATTTAGCTCGCGTCACCCGTGTTACCCAAGGTGGCAAACATTTGAGTTTTCGCGCCTGTGTGATTCTGGGGAACCGCCACGGCCGGGTTGGCTATGGTGTGGCCAAAGGCAAAGACGTTCAGCTCGGGGTAGAAAAGGCAGTGAACCAAGCAAAAAAGCACATGATTACCGTTCCGATTGTTAAAGATACTATTCCTCACATGGTGGTGAGCAAATTTAAGGCGGCGGCTATTATGCTCAAACCCGCTCCACGCGGCTCCGGTATCATTGCTGGCGGCGCCACCCGTGTGGTGCTTGAACTGGCTGGTATCCCAAATGTGTCTGCCAAAATTTTAGGAAAAACAAAAAATAAAATTTCGGTAGCCAAAGCCACTTTTGAAGCTCTGCAGAGTTTTAAGAAAACGAATGCCACCATGACCAAAAAGAGCTCAGACAACAAAACTACGGAAATGTCGGAACCAGTAGTGAAAGTAGAAGAGACTAAACAGTAATACGATTTACTATGTTACAAGTACACACGCTTAAGCCAGCCCACGGAGCCAAACACCGCGTCAAGCGCGTGGGGCGCGGCAATGCCTCCGGTCACGGCACCTCCTCCACTCGAGGCGGCAAAGGCCAAACCGCCCGCTCCGGTGGTAGCAAGGGGCTTTGGAAGAAAGCCTTCAAGCAACAGCTGCAGCAAACTCCTAAACTCCGTGGTTTTAAGGGCCTGCAAACCAAACCGAGCGAAGTCTATTTGACCGACCTAGAAACGCATTTCTCCGCTGGCGATATGGTGGATCTTAAAGCGCTCCAGGAAAAACATTTGGTGAGCGTAAACGCAAAGAAAGCCAAAATCGTTTCTACCGGAGATATCAAAAAGAAACTCATAGTAAGCGGAATTGCCTGCACCAAAGGCGCGGCCGCGAAAATTCAGGCGGCGGGAGGAGAAGTAAAATAATACGTACGATACATGATACACGTATCACGATACAATGAATCGTGTATCGTATTCCATGTATTGTGTCTCGTGTCATTCTATGTGGGAAAAAATGCAACAAGTTTGGAAAATGAAGGATATTAGAAACAATATTCTTTTTGTCATTGCGCTGCTCATCGTGTTTCGCCTCGTCGCCCATATTCCCATCCCGGGAGTAAATGTGGAAAACCTCAGGAATTATCTGGCTGGAAATCAGGTGCTCGGTTTACTAAATATTTTTTCTGGTGGGACATTACAAAATTTTTCTATTGTCATGTTGGGAGTCGGCCCCTATATTACCGCCTCTATTATTTTTCAGCTGCTTGCCATGATCGTTCCTCGGCTCGAGGAAATAAGCAAAGAAGGGGAATCAGGGCAGCAACGGATCAACATGTATACGCGCTGGCTCGCGGTGCCGCTGGCATTTCTGCAGTCCTATGCCATGATTCGGCTCTTAAACCAGTCAGCCAACCCTGTTTTGACCGATCTCACCACCTTCCGTCTTGTCGTTATTATGGCCACCATCAGCGCTGGTACCATGTTTCTCATGTGGCTCGGCGAACTTATTTCCGAAAAGAAAGTGGGTAATGGAATTTCTCTCCTTATTTTTGCTGGAATCGTTTCGTCCCTCCCCGCCACGCTCCGCAACGTGTTTTTAAACTACAACCCCGCCGATCTTACCACGTACATCCTGTTTGCCGTGGCTGCCATCCTCACGGTAGTCGGCGTGGTGTTTATCAACGAAGGACAACGTAATATTCCTGTTGTCTATGCCAAACAGGTACGTGGTAATCAAATGTACGGCGGTTCCACCACGCACCTCCCGTTCCGCGTGAACATGGCCGGAGTCATTCCCATTATTTTTGCCGTTTCGCTGATGGTATTCCCTTCCATGGCCGCGCAATTTTTTGTCGGCGCCAACGCGGAATGGATGAGAAATCTCGCGTCCGGTACCATGCGTTTATTCCAAAACCAATTGTTCTATAACAGCCTCTATTTCCTCTTGGTTTTTGGGTTTACCTATTTCTATACCGCCGTCGTGTTTCACCCCCAGAAAATCGCGGAGAATTTGCAAAAGCAAGGTGGCTTTATTCCCGCTATCCGCCCGGGCAAAGAAACCGAAAAATACCTCGGCCAAACCATGAACCGCATCAACCTTATTGGAGCGCTTTTTCTTGGTGCCATTGCTATTCTGCCGCTCGTCGCCCAACAGATTGCCGGCACGCAAGCGTTAACCATTGGTGGTACGAGCTTGCTTATCGTTGTAGCGGTGGCGATTGAAACATCGAAACAGATCGACGCGCAAATCACCATGCATCAGTACGATACAGTTTAATATCGCACCCAACAGACAAAAAACAAGCCAATAGACAAGGACGCACAGCAGGCGTCCTTTATTGTTGACAGGTATGTTCTTTTGTGGTAGACTGAACTGTTTGGTTAATTGCACTAATTAGCCAAAAGTTCTTTAATACTAAGTAAGTGGGAAACTCCGCACGTGTTGTTTGAGAGGTTGATTAAACTTACCAGACACAACGTGCGGACTACCAACAACGTTACAGCCGTATAGAACCCCAACCGGAGGAATCCCATGTCGAAGACTGGATGCGTCAGTGCCCTGATCATGTTCATGGCCGCGAGTGCTTCTGCCCAGAAGCCGCCGCGAGCCGGGTGCGACACCTGTTCGGCAGCGCTGCGCGCGACGCCGCCCAAGCAGCCGGAGCGGCCTCGGAAGTGCACCTTCGAGGAGACGCGTCAGGGCAACGAGGATGCCTGGGCGGACTACTTGGCCAAGAAGAAGGAGGAGACTACTCGGTTCACTGCCCAGGTGCGTGAGCTGCAGGCGGCCGCTCGGGCCACGTCCCTACTCGCGGGTCTTCCCG
>DATDTU010000040.1:0-5165 GCA_035290705.1 Patescibacteria group bacterium | reverse complement strand
CGAAAGAAATAAAAAGGCCTGACCTTATTCTGGCCGGGCACACACATGGCGGACAGGTGTATTTCCCTTTCTATGGTCCGCTCGGCAACGCTGGAGTGGATTTGGGACGAAACTACTACCGTGGACTTAATTACTGGAACGGCATACCTATTTTTGTGACGGTGGGGATTGGCGAGTCGCTTGGACCATTGCGGTTCCTGACGCCTCCTGAGATTGCGGTGATTGAATTGACGCCTTAAATAAGATAAGTAACAAAAAATTGGCTAATATTAGCCAATTTTTTATTTATCCAAACTAATAATTTAATTACGGCCTCAATCGCCCAATCGTCCGCGGAAAAGGGATACACTCGCGAATATGTTCCGTTCCGCTAATCCAGCGCACCACGCGCTCGAGACCAAGTCCGAATCCCGAGTGAGAAACACTACCGAAACGGCGCGTATCAAGATACCATTCATAATCTGCTTGATTAAGACCTTCGGCTTTCATGCGTTCAATAAGAACATTCACATCTTCTTCACGTTGACTACCACCAATTATTTCTCCCCCGCCTTCAGTGGCAATAAGATCAGCGTTCAAAACCAGCTCACTCCGCTCCGCATCCCGTTTCATATAGAATGGTTTGATTTCTTTTGGCCATTTTTCGATAAAGACCGGAACTACACTTTCCTTGGTAAGGAGTCCTTCATCATCATTTCCCAAATCTTCGCCGTATTTGATATCGGAACCAAGTTCGTTTAATTTTTTGATCGCCTCATCATACGTATACCGGGTAAATGGCGCGTCGGCTTGTTTGAGATTGTCAACGTTGCGTTCGAGAATTGCAAGTTCCTCTTGGCAATGTTCCAAACAGTAGCGAACAATGTGTCGAACAAGTCCTTCTTGAATTTTTAAATTTTCATCATGTTCAATAAACGCGCCTTCCGCGTCCATCATCCAAAATTCGGTGAGGTGACGCTTGGTTTTGCTCTTCTCGGCGCGGAAGACCGGGCCAAAGTCGTAACAGCGTCCAACGGAAGCAATGGCGGCTTCGATATAGAGCTGGCCGGATTGCGCGAGATAGGCAGTACCGAGATCAAAATATTCTACGGGGAATAGCGTGGTAGTCCCCTCGCAAGCGTTGGGAGTGAAAATGGGAGAATCAACGCGGATAAAATGTTGTTGGTGTAAATACTCCCCCACCGCCATCATCACTGCGTCGCGAATGCGCAAAATCGCCCACTGGCGTTTACTCCTGAGCCACAAATGGCGATTCTCCATCAGAAAATCCGGGCCGTGTTCTTTTTTGGCAATGGGGTACTCGGTAGCGAGCTGTAGTATCTCAAAACTGGTAACTTGTAACTCGTAAACGTTTTCTTTTTTCGGATGTCGAGAAACCTGGCCAGTAATGATGACGGATGATTCTTGTGTTACTTTTTCAACCTCCGACCACATCTCGGCGGACATATTTTCCTTGGCCGCCACTGCCTGTGTCCAGCCAAACCCGTCGCGAATCTCAAGAAAAGCAATAGGACCTGAGGAACGCTTATTATTAAGCCAGCCTTTGATGGTTACTGCTTCGCCGACATGGGTGGAAAAATCTTTAATGGTTGTTTGCATAGATTATGTTTCAACAATACACGATACACGCAAAACGATACAGTTCGATTGTGTATCGTATTACGTGTATCCTGTATCGTGTTTATTCTACTCTATTTGGCTAAAACAAGCAAGAATTAAGCTCTGCTATTTTACTGGTCACAGGGTGTCTATAATTCGCCAATCCTCCACTGGGCGTTCGCTGTGATAACGGACAAAAGAATACAAGGCGCTGTGCAATTTTTCTTCTGCTTCCTTGGGCAAATGAAGAGCATTGACCTCCGCCCACTGTCCGGAAAGAAGTGTTTTAAAGGCCTGATGTGCCTCCTCGCTAATGACTATCTTGGGAATTTGCTCGCTCACCCGCGGAGCGCACGTTGGGCAGACCACGCCGCCGTTTTTGATATCAAATGTGTACGCTCGTGCTGGTACGAGAGGTTCGTTGCAGTTGAGACAGCGATCGAGTTGAGGTACAAAACCTAACAATCCGATAAGCTTCACCATACAACTTGAAACCACATAGTAACTTACGTCACCCGCTGTGTTTACGAACGCGAGCCAGCTTATTACTAATTCAAAAATACGTTTATCTGGCACTGCGCTAATTATAATTCGGTCGATCAATTTGACAACATACGAAGCATACAGCGCCTTCCGCAGATCGGAACGGATCTTCTTAAAAAGATCGATTGGTTGGACAGTTGTTAGGTGGTCGATTTCTTTACCTCGCACAATTTCTACTTCAACAAAAGAAAACGGCTCGAGAAAAGCCGAATTTTTGCTAACTGTTTTTTTTACGCCGCGCGCGAGCACCTCTCGTTTCCCTTCTTCTTTGGTATAGAGAGAGATAATCTGGTCGTACTCGCGAAAGTCGCGACGGGAGAGAACGATTGCTTGCATACTATAACACGATACATGAGACACATAATACGATACACGGTATCGAATTGTATCGTTTTACGTGTATCGTGTATTTGGTTCACTTCTTCCGCTCCAAATACCCTTCAAGTATCACCATCGCCGCCCGTTCATCCCGACTGACTCCTTCCCCCACCGCGTCCGCCGCTTGGGACGTAAAGCGTTCATCAAAATATTCAATCTCAGCATCAACGAATTTTTGTAATTCAAACACAAATTTTTTTACTCGTTCGGTATTCTTGTTTTCTTTACCATCAAGTCCTACCGGAAAACCCACAACTACTTTGGTGATTTTTTCTTTTCTAATCAATTCGCTTACATCTTTAATCTTTAATTTTATACCCTCTTTCTCAATCACCCCATATGGCAACACTACACCGAGCGTTGTGTCCGCCCAGGCGAGGCCGACGCGTTTGGTGCCAAAGTCAATCGCGAGAATGTGCATACTTATAATACTAGTTATACGAATGTATGCTAATGATACTAATGCCAATTGGTGATTTGCAGCATTCGTATACATTAGTATTATTGGTATTATACTTTTTCATCCGGTCTCCTGGTCGCAACAATGCTTCCCTTCTCCGTAATAATCACCGTATGCTCAAAGTGCGCGCAGGGTGAGTTGTCAGCTGTCTTGATTGTCCATCCATCCGACATCGCCGCCACCTTCCAACCACCAAGCGAAATCATGGGTTCGATGGCGATAACCATACCGGGTTGCAACTTTACCGATTCCAACGCCTTGTCGTAATAGTTTGGAATATACGGTTCTTCGTGGACGTTGTGCCCTACCCCATGGCCGACTAAATCGCGCACAATGCCGTACTTACCCTGTGACTTTACATAGCTTTCAATTGCTTTGCCAATAGCCGCCACGCTATTCCCCGGCTGAGCGACCTTGATACCTTCTTCCAGTGCCTGTTTAGTCACTGCGAGGAGTTTCTGTACATCATCCGGAATCGAACCCACTGCTACGGTTATCGCGGTGTCCGTAATGACTCCGTGCTTCAGGGAGCGGGCTTTGCCCGCCGTAGCCCCGACTCGCGTCGAGGCGAAGGCGGGCCATTCCATTCCCACATCAATACTAAAAATATCGCCATCTTTGAGGACGCGATCATGACGAGGAATACCGTGCACTAATTCCTCATTGAAGGACGCGCAGATGGTACTTGGGAACGGGTATTCGGCTCCGGTGGTTTGGTAGCCCTTAAAAGCTGGCCGCCCGCCTGCCTTAATAATCATTGCTTCCGCCACGCGATCGATTTCCCACGAAGAAACCCCCGGGCGACACATCGCGGCGAGCTCGGCGAGAATTTCTCCCATGAGAACGCCGCTTTTTTTGAGATTTTTGATGTCGGTTTTTGATTTGATTAACACAAGAATATAATACTAATTATACGAATGTATGCTAATGATAACTAATGCCAATTGGTGATTTGCAGCATTCGTATACATTAGCATTATTAGTATAATGCTTACAAAAATTTTTCAATATCTTTTTCTACTTCCTCAATACTTTTCATTCCGTCAATGGTTTGTAAAACACCAAGTTGCTGATAATATGCTCGGATGGGGGCCAGGGCTTTGTTCCCTTGTTCATCTATTCTTTTACGAACTATCTCCGGGTTATCATCAGAACGGGTAACGAGTTCTCCGGAACATTTTGGACAGACGCTAAACTCTCGGGTGGTCCCAGCGGGGATGATTTCACCACAGCGGCTACAAACACGACGAGAAGCAAGACGTTTTAATGATTCCTCGTCAGTAATGGCGGTTTCAATTACGAGGACTTCATTTTCTATTCCTTTTTCCTTAAAATATTCTTGATACTTCGCGGCTTGTTCTTGGTTTCGAACAGCGCCATCAAGCACTACTCCTTGTCCGCTATCTAGATAAGAATCAATAGCCCGAAAAGCCAGGCGAAAAATCAACCAATCGGGCACTAGGTTGCCCTGTTGCATCTGTCGTAAAGCATCGGCTTCATCTAGGGCGCTGGCGCCGCTGGTCTTAAGCGCGCGCAATAAATCTCCCGTTGAGATGTGGCCATACTTATATTTACCGGCAATTCTCTTAGCCTGAGTTCCCTTGCCTGATCCGGGAGGACCAAGAAAAATGATAACCTTTTTCATAGAAGTTCCATTAGTATACCAGTAAATACGGCTTCCTCGCAAGAACCAATACCTCAAGTATAAACATCAAAGCCACCTTGCTATGGTGGCTTTTCCCCCCTCAAACCAGCACGCTGATTTAAGGGGGGAAAGCGACAGGGGCGATCGCGGAAAGCGATGCCTATTCCTCTGTCGCACAGGAGGTGAGTAGGGGGGAACGTTCAGCCGTCGACGAGCTTCCTCAGCTCTGCGAGGTAGAAATCCTTCTTGAGAGCGGGGTTGCTGGTCGCCGTGATCTCGACCTGGACCTCGCGCGCCCAGGCGCGAGCCGCCGGATGGTTGAGGGCGAAGGCGGCTTTGACCATCCAGAATCGGAGGCGAGAGATGAGAGCGTCGCCATCGTGGGGAGAGCCCATCTCGCTCCAGCGCCGGTAGAAGCTGCCCGCAAGTCGGTTCTCCCAGTAGTAGTGACCTCCCTGATTACTGGCGACCGCGCGCACCTCCGCGTCGATGGTGCGGAAGTCGGTGCGAGTGGCCGCGAAGAAGTTTGCGAGATGCTGC
>DATDTU010000039.1:0-6807 GCA_035290705.1 Patescibacteria group bacterium | reverse complement strand
CTACTTCATGCTGGACTTTTTTGTTCCCCCAAACAACGCGCCACTTTCCCCCGACTTTATGGATTCCAACCAAGCGCGGCGGGAAGCCAAAACCAAATTCTTCTACTTTGATCCCATTCTTCCGGGCAACAATAAAATGACCAAACTCGTGGGTGAGCACGAGCACGGCGAGGACAGCGATGAAAATGAGGAGAGTGAACATAAAACGGCGAACGATACATGATACACGTAGTACGATACAATCGACAAGTGTATCGTTTTACGTGTATCGTGTCTCGTGTTTACTTCTTGCTCTTTTCGTTCCCGTATTATATACTACTTTGGTAAAAAAGCAACCTTATTCATTAACTCTTAAACACATCATATGAGTGCAACTCTCATTCTACTTGTTGTAGTAGGACTAGTCGTTTTGTGGCTAGTATTCACCTACAATAGTCTCATCAGAAGCCGCAACCGCGTGGACGAAGCCTTTAGCGATATTGACGTCCAGCTCAAGCGCCGGTACGACCTGATACCAAACTTGGTCGAAACCGTCAAAGGATATATGACGCACGAACGCGCTACGCTCGAGAAGGTCACCGAAGCGCGCACTGCTGCCATGAGCGCCCACCAAGGTGGCAAGTCCTTGGCCCAGCAAGATCAAGCTGAAAATATGCTTACTGGCGCGCTCAAGACGCTCTTTGCCGTCGCCGAGAATTATCCAGACCTCAAGGCGAGCCAGAATTTCTTGCAACTACAAGACGAGATTTCTGACACGGAAAACAAAATCCAAGCCGCGAGACGCTTCTACAATGGCAATGTGCGCGACTTCAACACTAAGATTCAAGTGTTCCCTACCAACATGATCGCGGGGATGCTCAAGTTCAAGGCGTATGAATTCTTCGAGGCACAGGCGGGGGAGCGAGAGAATGTACAAGTGAAGTTCTAAACACGATTCATAATACACGCAATACGATACACACAATCGAATTTGTATCGTACTACGTGTATCGTGTCTCCTGTTTATGTATGTACAATCAAATTGCATCAAATAAACGCAAATCGGTATTCCTTACCATGATGTTCATAGCCATCATTATTGGCCTTGGATATCTTTATAGTTATCTGTCTGGTGATTCGACCTACGCCGGTGTATGGTTCGCCATTATTTTTTCTCTCATCATGACAATGATTTCCTATTTCCAAGGAGACAAAATTGCCCTCTGGAGCAGTGGCGCCCGGCCGATTACCGAGGAAGAGAATAAATATGTGTATCGCCTGGTGGAAAATATTTGCATTTCGCAAGGCATGCCAATACCAAAAATATATGTCATTGATGATCCGGCGATTAACGCGTTCGCGACCGGACGAAAACCGGAGCTGGCTTCAATCGCGGTGACGACCGGCGCGATTCAGAAATTGCAGAACGAAGAATTAGAGGGCGTGCTCGCGCATGAACTTTCGCATGTGAAAAATTATGACATTCGATTTATGATGCTCGTCGCCGTGCTGGTCGGATCCATTTCTATTCTTGCCAATATTTTTCTTCGCACCCGATGGATGGGAGACCGTGGCAGCAGTCGCGGCGGCGGAAACGTGGGAGCAATACTTATGATTGTGGGGATTGTACTCGCCATCCTTTCACCACTCATCGCGGAACTTATTAAACTCGCTATCTCGCGGCGGCGGGAATACTTGGCTGACGCTTCGGGGGTACTTATGACCCGCTTCCCTGGCGGACTCGCGAAAGCTTTGGAAAAAATCGCGGCCGAAAATATGCCCATGCAGCAGGCTTCGGCGGCGACCGCTCATCTCTTTCTCTCTAACCCGTTTGGCGGAAAAAAATTCCGCTCGCTGCTTTCCACCCATCCGCCGATTGAGGATAGAATTGAGAAACTGCGCACGATGGGAGCCTAAAATATGGTAACAATTTTTTTCATATATGCCCGGATTTAGAGAAGGCGGCCGGCCCGGTTCTGATAAACCTAAAAGAGAGCTGAGTTCGGCGAATTTTTTACAAAAACATAAAGAGGAAATGATTGCCCAGCCAGAACGCATCAATGAACTACTCCAAGAACTGCCGGAAAAAAAGAAAGCCGAAGTGATTGATCATTTTCTTGGCAATTTTTATATGCGTCTCCCCGGCGGATCCAAACGTCATGTGGAGGTGGAAGGTAGCTCCGGCGCTATTGGTGATATGTCGCCTGCCGACGAACTTACAGAACAACCGCCCTTGATGAGCGGTTTACGATTCGCTCTTTCTCATAACATGTTTTTTACCATGATACAGCAGGCGGTGGAAAACCACGGCAAAGAGTTTGTTAGTTCTGTCCGTTCCAGGACTAATCGGCTAATCAACGCTAGCAAACGACAATACCCGACCGAAGCGGAAGCTATCAAAGCTCGCAAACAGCAAGCGCAGCGACGTTCTGACCTACACGCTCAAGTATTGCCAGTCTACATACGATTACGCAGCATCGGCTTCTCTCACGAAGATTTAACCAGCTAGAGAGGGGAACATACGGCAAAAAATGTAATATACACATAGACCTCCCACTGGGAGGTCTATGTGTATATTTAGAGTAGAGCGCGCACCTCTTCGTAGTTCGGCAAGTGCTTCACCGGATAGCTCTCTATTTTCTCGAGATGTTTTAAGTCGGAAATGTCAATTTTGCCAATATACAAATCTCGCAAACCAGTGGCGGGGTTTTTTTCAATATATTCTTTTACCAAATTATACCCCCGGAAATAAATAAGGTCGCGAGTGAAAGCGATTTTTTGGCTGGTGTCGATGAGTCCGCGCTTGGCTTTGAGACACGTCTTCCAAGCAGTCTCGTCGGACAAGCCGTAGTCTTTCTTGAGCTCATGAAACAGCTCAACAAAAGACAGGCGGCTCGCGAGATACGCGCCCACGGTCCGGAGCGCTGGCCAGTGGTCCTTTTCGCCAAGCGGAATGCCAAGCTGTTTTTGGTTGTAGACCGCGAGGCCTTCTTCGGTTGTGAGATAATTCGGACCGGCTTCAAAGATATGGTACTTCTGGAGACGCGCGTTTTCGGAACGAAAAATGTGCGTGGCGATTTCGTGCACCACCACCGCCTTGAACCGATTTTCGGTAAACTCCGCTCCCTCACGCAGAAAAATAGTTCCAGCGCGATTCACCGAAATGTCAGCCGCGTGTACGGGAGATACTTTTATTTTCCATTGAGATAACTTGTGACCTTCCAAAAATTCGGTTAGTTTTTTTTCTACCGTTTTAAAGCTCATGGCTTCGCTCTCATCTTCTTGTATTGGGTTTTCCTTTATATAGCTTTGGGCCTTTTTCAGAAGTGTCTCCGTGGCCCGACCGTAAAGGCGTTCTGATGAGTCCTGAAGTCCTGGGGTATCGATAGCGGTAACCAGGGCAAGTTTTTCGTGGAGTTCGGTTATTTTGTCTTTATACAATTTAGCGAGCGGATGATTGAAACGTTGCGGGAGCGCTTGGAGCTCGCGACTGGTTCGCTCGACGTCAACTGACAGAGGTCGGTAATAAAAGCGTGGGTTAGTGGTAAAATTGTGAAAGAAGTCGCGTTTCGCCTGTTCCAGGTTCAGCGGCTTAACGTGGGAAAGGATGTTGATTTTTTGATCAATATCAAATAATTTTTTATCGATGCTCTGAACGATCTTTTCATCCGTCCCCTTTACCACTTTTTTGGCGGTACGAGACGCGGCGGCTTTGTGCAAAGCGACATCAATCAAAAAATCTCCCAGATATTTTCCACCCAGAATAACTTTGTGCTTCTCGTTTTGCAAGTCCGCGTATTTAAACGGCGCGGTCACGCGCTGATTTTTTAATTTGACCGTAATGATATGCTCTGCTTCCCCGGGGTCTACCAAATTTTTTAGAGAGGCATCGGCCACTACTTCGCTGCCATGCGGATCAATTTTGGCCAGAATATTGGTGTAGTCAGTGTTTAGAATATCAATTTCTTCATAGAGGCCAATGACTGTCTTTTCACTTGGCTTTTCTTTTTTTTCTTTGGGTAAATTGGAACTAAAAAGCGTCTTGCTTACCGCTACTCCCTTCTCGGGATTTGGCACTTTAAGATCGGAGACTTTTCGTAAACGATTTTTTAACGGCACTTGGTTAGCGATTTGCACGCTCAGCCCCGGCCGGGCGTTGAGTTCAAGAATTTTAATTCCGCTACTGGCGGGAGCGATATCAACTGCCAAAAATCCGATCTGACTCACATGCTGAGCCTGGGCGGCCGCGAGAAGTACGTCGTCCCAGTTAGGAATAGTGAGCGTGGTAATTTTTTCTCCGTTTGGGAGACGAGTAATAAAGCGGCCGTGCTGCACCGCGTGCGTGGCTTTACCGGTAGCAATATCGATGCCTACCCCGACGCCGCCGAGATGGAGATTGGCTTTGCCTCTGGATTCGCGCGTGGGCAACCGGAGCATGGCGATAATTGGAACGTAATTAAAAACGATGATGCGGATATCCGGCAAACCAACTTCGAGGTAGGGCTTCAGATACTCGGCCGCTTCCAGTCGTTCCTCGATGATGACCTGGTCATGCAGGCCAGAAATGGCGTACTGGCCATCGAGGATAGCGGTGATGTGGCGGTACATATCTTCCCAGGTGTAGGTCTCATCACTCACCTCAATAAATTTTTTATGGGTCCGGTCTTTGATAACGATAATCCCCTCTCCCCCATAGCCGCGGTTGGGTTTAATGACAAAACTCTTAGGCAAGCTATCGGGATTAAAAAACCGTAGCTCATTATAATTTTTTATGACATGAAAAATTTTGGCAACGCCTAACCCACGCGAACTGAGATAGTTCTTCGTGAAGAGCTTGTCATCGGCAAACCGCTTGCTCGCTTTCGAATTGTACCGCCCAATATAGAGCAGGTTGCGCGCGTTCATGCCAAGGATGCCGGAAGCGCGTTCGAAAAACTTCATACTATGTTTGTGGTTAGACTAGTTCCTACATGATGTGCGAAACGCGAAATCCGCCAGTCGGCGGAGCGAAATTGCGAACCCGAGATCCCCTCTTAATCTCCCCTTCTGCGGAAGGGGAGAGTCGCACCCCTCCCTTCCGCAGAAGGGAGGGAAGGGTGGGATTTCGCTCGTTCGCTTTTCGCATTTCGCACATTATACTCATTACTTCTCTTCCCTCCTACTCTTCTTCCGTATGTTCCTTAAACAAACTCCTAAAGCGCAGGTATTCACTAAGGCGGAGGCCGCTGAATTTACCAAGGATGAAGGTGAGAACAAGCGGAATGATGAGGAGTTCCGGCCAGGAGGCCAGCAGATTCTGGAATGGTGTCCATTTGATGATGTAGTAAGAAACGATGACGACGATAAGCGTAGAGACTGTCCCGAGTACCGCGCTTTTGAAACCCTCCTCGGCTTGAGCCGCGGTAAATTTCTCGGCGATGGTGGACATAAGGAGCATCGGGAAGATGGCGAGGGACAAAGACACGGGGCTGCCAAGTTCCAAAAAGAGCCAGACTATAAAGAGAAAGGATAAACTTAGGAACGCGAGGTTCAGCCCCATCTTTGGCACATAGAGCAATTCAAATTTATTTACCAAAAATTTTACGAGGTAACTGCTGATAACGACGAAGAGAAAGGTGAGAAGACCAAACCGGATGCCTAAGATATAAAACGAAGCGGCGGTCATAACGGGAGAGTAGACCCCGAATGTCTCGATACCAATGACTTGACGGCAGAACACGGTGAACAAAACGAGAAAAGGAATTATGAGGATAAGGTAGATGGTGTTGGAAGATACGCCTTGCGTCACAAACGAAGTAATAACATGTGACAGGACGAACCAATGCGATTTTTCACCGCGCTCGTCGATAATACGAAAATCAATACCTCGTTCTTGGAGGGTATTAATCAGTTTGGTGTAGTCTTTGGTGCTCAAAATAGTACTCAGCGCCTCGGGGCGGGTGAGCAGGATAAAGGAAGGGGAAATAATTTTAAATGATTGCGCGGTGATGGGGCTCACGACCTCGAAACTTGAATCCGTCATCTCCACATAAAATTTATTCCGCAAAAACTCTTTATCGGCAGCTGGTAAATCGCGCACATAGCGCGCGAACGCCTGCAAACCAAATGAGGATTTGGTGTAAAAGAGAAGCGCGTCGGCATCGCGAATGTAATCATTGTTTTCTTTGAAAGCTTGGGCCAACTCATTTTCGCTCAAAAATCCCCCTTCGCTTTCGGCCAGCGTGACGGTTTTGAGAGCTACGCCGCTGTCTCTGGCTTGATCATTGATGAGACTCAATTCTTCGCTTTTTCTTTGGTCGGTAACGAGGAATACTTTTTTATCATACACAAAAATATCTCTACTCGCGCTGATAACGGTAGTAGTATTCGAAACGATTCCCCGCAGTGAAATAGTATACTGCCCGGTCCGATTAAACTGGTGCACTACCTGCTCCCCCTCTTGTCGCGCCGAGCGGTCGCCGAAATCCCAGCTGAACTGCACCGACGAGGTGGCTTCAGGAGGGAGCGCGACATCGAATAACGCTTTTTTACCGACGCGAATAAAATCTTCCACCACTATTTGCGGCGGGGCTTCTACCGTGGCGGGGGTGGTGGTGGCGGTTTGGGCGGTAACGACGGACGGCGTTAATACAGTGACGAAGAGAAAACAATAAAACAGTTTGTAAAACATAAAAATGGATTTAAATATTTACTCCGCCGTTGAAATTTTCAGCAAGGCGCTGATTATTTTTTTGGTGTCCTCTGGCCCTGCTACTTTGAGGTAATCAATGCTCGTCTTGGTTACGGCGTAATCGTTGCCGCCCGGGAAAATAGCATCGCCCACAAACA
>DATDTU010000038.1:0-9389 GCA_035290705.1 Patescibacteria group bacterium | reverse complement strand
AATTCACCGGGTTGAATGTGCAAGTTGATATCACGCAGAACTGGCGCGGAATGAGAGTAGAATTTAGAGATACCTTCTAATTTGATCATAGAAACACGAATTTTATACACGAATCACACAAATCGTATTAGTGAGATTAGTGACAAAAGATTCGTGGTTCTATTATAGCATATCCACGTAAAAACAAAAAATCCCTTGGGGGGGTTAATAAGTTGGCTGAGTGATGTGTACCCCCGTGTCGTGACGGCGGACACATCAGCTCACGGGGGTATGTTTTGTAATCTCCTCCTTTCTTCATGGTGCGAGGCTATTTGCCGACTGCCCTACGGCCGCCGGCGGGGGTGAGCTGGGCCTTGCCCTCCCTGACGGTGACCAGCCCCTCCTTGAGCGCCAGCCGGCCAGCCGCGATGAGGTCGCGGACTTTGTGCCCGCCCTGGCGGCCGATCTCCTCGTAGAACTGGTGGCCGTGCTTGTCGCGCACGGCGCGGCCGCCCATGCGTCCCGCTGCGGCCACAGTCATAGTTGTATCTCCGTTCTTTTTCATCAGAGTCCTCCGTTAGCCACGTTGGCTATGCCACTGTATGGTATACAAACAGAATGTTATTGTTAAGTCAAGGGTAACAGGGCCATCCAGAAAGTTTTGTGCAATTCTCACGTTACGAGTAAATTGGTTAGAACTAAAAATACTGCCTCATAGCAGTATTTTTTGTGAAGTTGGCCTGAGCCGACGACCGGGATTGTCACCCTCTCTTAAAAACCTCAGCTCGGGTGATCCCCCGCGAGGGGGAAACCGGTGACCTCCCCGCAGCTGCGGGGCGCTCTGCCTGAAAAATACCTGGAGCCGAGAATGGGGATCGAACCCACGACCTGCGGTTTATGCCGCCCCGAGGCGGCACCCCCCCGACCGAGTCGGGATGGCGATACCGTTGCTCTGCCCCAGCCACAGGCTAGTCCGCTTATGGCGGAAGCTGAGCCGCCTCGGGGATTTGAACCCCGGACCTACGGTTTACGATACCGTTGCTCTACCAGCTGAGCTAAGGCGGCACAAAAATTATTAGTTAAGTGGTTTACTAGTAACCATTAAACGATTAAACTAGTAAACTACTGTACCTCATAGCGCGGCACAATGTCAATCGCTGGCTCTTCGTAGGGATGAACTTTTTTGACTGCCTCAACTACTTGCTTAATGAGATCTTTATGACAAATGGTTTCAATCATTTCTTCCTGTACTTCTTCTAACTCCCCCATCTCTCCAATTGCTGGATTGGCTCCCGGCAGCGGACGAAAACGACCAGCCACGGGGAAGCTCGCGCTGCAAAATTCGTACTTCCCCTGCTTACCAGCGCCGGCATTGCCTAAAGCTTCACGGACGGCGGGAGCGGCTTCAACGGGGACGGTGACGCGGATTTTTACAAAATTAGATTCTTTGAGCATACTTTATTCGAGAACCTTCCTTTCAAATTAAATAGTAACGATGCCCTACTTTCTATTTCTATTTTCCAAATAGTGCTTTAACTGTTTATGTAAATATTTTCTACCTGAGCCACTTTTTAAAAATTTTTCTCTACCCAAAGCATCTTTTTTATTTGCATAACATTCGAAATAAATTAATTTCCAATTTGGTTTTTTAGCCGTGGTTACACAACCATTACCGCTATTATGATCTTTGAATCGTTTTTTGAGATTCGTACTATAACCGATATACCAACTTCGATCAAAACGATGTTCTAAAAGATACACAAAATACATAGTCCCTCCTAAAAATCAATTTCGTTGGTGGCCGCGTAAAACTCTCCGCCGGCGGGCGGATCGTCACGCGGCTCACGAAAAGCTCTTATGAATGAAGTTGGTCGGCAACATCACAGTTTGTTCGTGTGGCGTGCCACGAGGCCCCGCAGGGGCTTTTCGTGGAGCGGGCGATGGGAATCGAACCCACGGCTCAACCTTGGGAAGGTCGTATATTACCATTATACTACGCCCGCGTCTTTAAAAGGCAGGTTGCCCTGCCTTTTGTACTATTATTGTGGAGTGGTTGTTGATTGACTGGCTTCGATTTTGAAGGGATTATGAACTTTGATGTGTAGATCAACTTTAGCAGTTCGCGCTTTTTCATCCAAGTACTCTTCGAGGCTGGGGAAGCGGAAAAGAATGTGGCGCGCCCGGACTTCTTCTGTGTTCACCGTCTTACCCGTGCTATCTTTTGTTTTTACCGTGCGCCGGTCATCAACTTTAATGATATGATACCCATATTGCGTTTCCACCAGTTCCTGTTTGAGCTGTCCTTTCTTAAGACTAAAAGCCGCTTCTTCGAACTGCGGCACCATGGTGCCGCGGGCAAAAAAGTCGAGGTCGCCACCGTTTTCCGCGCTACCATCTTCACCATATTGTTTGGCCGTGGCGGCAAAGTCGGCTCCCGCTTTCAACTTTTTCAAAACTTCTTCGGCTTTTGTCCGCACTGCCTCGCGAGCTTGTTGATCGCCTTGCAATTTCTCGCCTAATTTTTGCTGTAGCAAGTAGGGACGCATTACTTTTTTGCTATAATCATCCATGTTCCAGCCGTAGCGTTTCATGAGTTCTTCATCAGCCTTTTTCTTCGCTTCTTCCACATTGGCAATGCCGCCATTTTCTGCCTGCTGTAGTTGCGTATAAATTTCATTCTTTAAAGCATCAACCTCTGTATCTTCTATTTTGAGATTAAATTCTTTAGCCGCTTCTTCTACGAGCACATTATTGGCTAGTCGCCACAGCACTTGGTCAGACATTTGTTCGTCGGTAAGCGCAGCCCCGGCGCCACCGGTTTGGCGATCGTATTCTCGCATTACTCGAATCGCTTTCATGTCGCTCACATATTCGCTGTAAGACACCCGTTTACCGTTTACTTTCATGGCGGGCAAGCGCAGGACGCGAGCCACCTGCGTGGTAAATGGATCGGTAGCGGCTTTGGCGTAGACGCGATATACTCCCACGCCCAACGAGGTGAGGATTGCTAAACCCAGAAAAACCAGCACGCCCAGCACAAAAAATCTAAGATTTTTCTTGGCGACGGCTGAGGAAGCAGGAGGAGTAACAGGAGTTTGAGGAAACTCCGGTTGCGCGGGAGACGAAAAAGTTGGTTCCATACACTACGTACCTTACATGAATTAATTACTCATTAGCGGTTGGGTTGCCAAAAAAGTAATACCACCATTTTAATGGGTTAGAAATATTTTTTGATTCTACCATCTTTTCTGTGGGCTGTCTACTGGGGGCGGGAGCGCTCGTTGAACCGTTAACAATCGCCATTTTCTCACCTGGCCGCATGAGGTTTAATTCGGTACGCGCCTTTTCTTCGATATAAGCTGGCGACCGGACATAGCCGAGCGCTTCGAGCGTCTCGGATCGTTTCACTTGCAACCGTAGAGCTTCGCCCTGCAGGCGCCTGATTTCTTGACGGATCTGATAATCTTGGTAGAGCGCTCGGCTGTAGCCAAAAATGAGGAGTAGTAAAACTGCCCCTCCTACTATTACAAACCAGCGAGAGGAGAAAAATTTTTTCCACGTACTATCACTGCGCGCTGGCATAGCTAACATGTGTTTACGAAAGATTACACTATAATCCCCCAGAAGGATCAGTCGAATTATACCACCTCTCCCCCGCTCTCTTCAACTGCCTCTTCGAGTAGCGCCAGCTGTTCCTGCACCTTCTTTTCTACGAGTAAAAGCTGAGCCTCGGGTAGCGTGGAAATTAACTTCAGAAAGTTATGGAACACCGCTTCATTGGTACTTACGTGCCGGTGCGAACGGTACAGTTTTACTTGTTCTTCAATAAGGGTTTGGATACTTTGGGGAACATGGACTCGATCGAGTTCCACCACACTTTGCCCGGATCGTGTTTCGATACTAATAAGTCCATAATTAAAAAGAGTAGGAAAGAATCCGCGGCGACGAATAACGATATCTCTCATCTCGAGGTATCCGACTACGGAAATAGTTTCTTCGAACCAACTGAGCCGGTTGATGTCTGCCACGCGCTCCGAAGTGATTACCCAGTAGTTATAGTGGTTAAAAAACCAGGTATGGAAAACTACATATAAACCCGCGGCCATTCCTAAACCAAAGAGCGTTTTTCCCCACCAATCGTGAGCGAAAAGCCAAAAGGTGAAAAAAGCGGTGAAGCCTAAAAAAATTAGGCCAATGCTATAGAGCCAAAAAGAAGTAAGGCCATAGGGACGCACGACGGCGACGATTTGTTCGTTTTCGCGGAGATGGATTTTGGTGGCTAACGACATAGGTAAAAGTAAAGGTGAAAGTAAAAATGTTCAATGAAAAATTTTCAAATTGTGAATTGAATATTGAACATTTTTACTTTCGCGTCAACAATTCCCTCGCCACTTCCCTATCATCCCATGGAATCTTTTTTCCGTTCGCGACGATGATGCACGGTTCAGTACCTTTCGCGGTAATGGCCACGACGTCGCCCGCGCGCGCCAGGGCAAACGCTTTCTCAATAGCTTTACGACGATCAACTTCGATGAATACATTCTCATTGTCTTTTTTGCCAGCCCCCCGCGCGCCCACGGCTAACATTTCCGCGATTTCTTTTGGGTCTTCATCAAAACAATTTACATCGGTGACTATGACGATGTCAGTTAATTGCCCGGCGACCTCTCCCATTTTTCCTCGTTTTCCTTTGTCCCGTCCTCCCCCATCGGAACCAACAATGGCGATAGATTTTCCACGCGGACCGGCGAGCTGGCGGAGCGTGGTAAACAGAGCCGTGAGACTCATCGGCTCATGAGCGTAATCTACTACTACTTTAAACGGCTGACCTTCATCAATAAACTCCATCCGTCCGGCTAGCACAGTAACGCTCTCGAGACCGGCGGCAATTTTATCGGGCGTTATTCCTTGCGAACTCCCCACGGCTATGGCAGCGAGCGCGTTCGGGATATTAAATTCACCGACCAGATGGATTTGAAATTGCGTTCCGGCTATTTCAAATACGCTTCCTTGTTCATTGTTTTGGATGTTGCTAACTGCAAAATTTTTCTGACCTGACAGGCTTACGAATTTTGACTTTAGACTGTATTCCCATTTCTCATCCGCCGAAAAATTCAGATAATACGGTGCGTTACTGTCATCGGCATTGGCAATAATAATTCGTGGAATTTTTTTGCCGTTGATAACCTTTGGTTGATGCTTCGTTAGAGCTTTGAACATTTTACCCTTGTCGGCCCGCAGATTCTCAAACCCGCCATGGCGTTCGGAGTGCTCGGTGCCGAGATTGGTAAATACGGCGATGTCGTAGAGCAGGCCGTAGTGGCGATATTGCAAAATTCCTTCCGAAGAAGTTTCAACGACGACGTACTGGCATCCGGCTTTCACCATGTCGCGCAACATTTTTTGAATTTCCCCGCGGCCGAGCATGGTCATCTTCCGACTATTCAACCAGCGCTTTTCGCCAATTTGGAATTCAACGGTGGAAAGGAGTCCGACTTTGTAACCACCCGCTTCGAGAACAGAAGCAATAAAACGGCAGGTGGTGGATTTGCCTTTCGTGCCGGTAACGCCCACGACAATAAGATTACGGGCGGGGCGGCCGTAGAACCAGTAGGAGGCGATGGCGAAGAGGAAGTGGATTATTTTTTTTACCTTTGCAACCATAGAGGAAATTTCTAATTCACCTAATGTTTTACGAGACATGATACACGTATTACGATACAATCGACACGTGTATTGTTTTATGTGAATCGGGTATCGTTTGATTAGGCATTCTTAAGGCTCACCTCATATTGTATCTGCTGCAACTTGTTGAGCGCCTGCTTGGCTTGATCAAACTTCTGCCGATTGTAACCAGTGAGATCCATGTCGACGAGTTCGCTCACGATGGCTTCCGCGACATCGTAACATTTTTTGACCATATCGAAGTTGCGCTCGGTGGCGGATTTGATGGCGTAGCGCAGAATTTCTCCGGGCACGTCGCACAATCCACTGATGTAATTATCAGGGTTAATTTTTAGGTCCTTCATCTCCCCTATTTCTTTGCCGTCGAGGAATTGTTTAAAGAGCATGGCCTCGGTATATTCCTCCAGCGCGGCTCTGTAGGCTCCTTCGTCAAAAAGTTTTAAGTCCTCTTTATATTTTTTGGCAAGCTCCGCGATGGTGTCGCCGGCGGTTTTCAGGCTTTGGTCGGCGGCGGTTCGGTCATCACGCTGGAGAGCGAAGATGGCGCGCTTGGATAAATTTTGAGCGTCGCTCGCCGCTTTGATTACCTCGCGTCTCTTTTGAGCATACGAGAGCAATTGTTCGCGGATTTTTTGGAAGTGTTTTTTGTTGAGCATATTTTTCGATTAAATTTATATAGTAATGTACTGTAACTCCTTCACTTTCTTAAAGTCCTTAACATTCCTTGTGACCAACGGTGAATGAGTAAATAGAGCCGTAGCCGCGATCGCCGCGTCAGGAAATTTAATTTTTGTTGTTTGCCTAATATTCGCCGCTAATCGCGCCACTGCCCGATCAACGGGTATGGAAGTAAAATTTTCTTCTAAAAATTCTTCGGCGAGATATCTTTCTCGCGAGGTCAAATTTGGAAATGATAACACCTCAGCTTCAACTACGGTAGATAAAAAAAGCGGCCGTCTTTCGTTCCGCCATTCGCTTAACGTTTCAATTACCTGTTGGTCGCCATTTAAATAGGCAACAATAATATTGGTGTCAATTGTCATACACCATCTTAACGCTCGCGATCCCACTCACGACGTATTTTACTAATATGCTGTTGTAGCGCCTTACGTTTGCCACGCATGAGACCAGCGGCTTTTCCCCAGCTCTGTGGCAAAGCGGCGTTGAGACGCGTGAGTTTGGCTGACTTAACAATACGGGAAATGTTCTTGTACATATACGGTATAATACTTAATTACCAATCAATTGTAAAGCTTATCCACGTTTTCTATTGATTTTTATTGAAGTTTAGTATATCATCTACGTAGTCTAAAGTCCAACGAGAAGCTATAAGTACTAGGCTATAAGTACTAAGCAAATGCTTATTGCTTACTAGCTTAGTGCTTACTGCTGATTAGGGCCGGTAGCTCAGCTGGTAGAGCAGATCCCTTTTAAGGATAAGGTCCCGGGTTCGATCCCCGGCCGGCCCACGAAAAAAGAAAAACTTCACCACTTAGAGGTGAGGTTTTTCTTTTTGTAGATTGAGCTGGGGGAGCGAACCAAGGGGTGGTGGGGAAAGGTATTTCCCCACATTGCGGAGGAAGGTGTATGGAAACCCGAAGGTTTCCATAAGCGCAGCGAGGAACGAGCGAGCAGTGAGATCCCCGGCCGGCCCACACCGCTACGCTCAAGCTTCGCAGTGCGAGCGTAACAAACAACTCCTCTTTCGGGAGTTTTTTGTTTAAACAAAAACAACCTTCGTCACGAAAGTTGTTTTTGGGATATGCGGACTTTTATTAGTTGTAAGCTAAAATGTAGTCCGCCGCACATCCCTCCTTGATTTGTTTTTTACCTCCCTTGTTTAATCCTTGTTACCTTAAGGACCAATGAAAGCCGACCTTATCGAGCAGGGCGATCCGTTCAGCAGAAAGGTTTCCCTGCTGGCGAGCTCTTCTTTGTTTTCCCGCCCACCTTCCAAGGGCGGGATCGAACGGATATACAACAGGCACCTTGCAGTGACCATGCTTCTTCTTAAAGGCAATGAGGCGCTGATAATTTTCTGCCCACTGCTGGGCAAGCGGATCCCAGCTGAACCCTATCTTATCGAGCAGATTGATCCGTTCAGCAGAAAGGCTCCCCTGCTTGCGACTACTTCTTTGTTGTCTTGCCCACTTTCCAAGTCGGGGGTCAGGAGGATACACGACCGGCACGTTACAATGTCCATGCTTCTTTTTAAAGGCCAGGAGCCGTCCGTACATCTCGTCCAATTGCTGGGCACGCGGACTCCAGTTGAATCCGATCCTGTCAAGTAGGGCGATCCCGTTCAGCAGAGATGTCACCCCGAGTGTAATCGCTTCTTTGTTTTCTCACCCACTGTGCCAGCTGCGGGTCAAGGGGATACTTTTGAGGTACCTCGCAGTGTCCGTGCTTCTTTTTGAAGGCAGTCAGACGCTGGTAGGCCTCACTCCACTTCTGCACCAACGTGTTCCAGTTGAACCCGATTTTGTTGAGTAGCTCTATCCGCTCGGCAGAGATAGTGCCTACCCGGTAAATTTCCCTTTGTTTTGCCACCCACCTTCCAGGGTGCGGATCGGGAGAATATGCCTGAGGCACTTCGCAATGCCCGTGCTTCTTCTTAAAGGCCATAAGCCGCTTATACATCTCGTTCCATTGCTCGGTACGTGGGTTCCAGTTGAACCCAACCTTATCGAGCAATGTGATCCGTTCGGCGGAAAGGCTTCCATCCCTGCGAGCTCTCCTTTGGTTCTTTACCCACAGTCCAAGCCCGGGATCGGACGGATGTTCATAAGGTACGTCGCAGTGCCCCCACTTCTCCTTGAACGCGAGTAGTCGTCCGTACATCTCGTACCAGCTCGGAGTGAGACGGTCGACGCAGATGGTGGCAATGGAAGAACGCAGGTTCTTGACCTGAACATCGGGACCAAATATGGTCACGATGTCGGACCAATCATCAAGGATTCCTCCATCGTCTGGGTCTTTTCCTTGGTTGATCCGGATACGAGACAGCGTTTCGGCGAGTGCCTCGTCCTGCTCGCGCATGGCGTTGAGGACCGCCCATACCTCACGGAAGTTAGAGCGCTTCGCCGCCTCCTCAAGGGTTTCCCCCTGCTCCTGGTCAACGTAGAGCGGAACAAGGATGTATCCCTTGGTTTTCCCCGGGGCCCGACGCATGGCTCGTCCGGTTGCCTGGACGATGTCGATGAGGCTGCGCTTCTTGCTGAAGAACGCAACCAGATCAACTGCCGGCACGTCAACGCCCTGGGTGAGGCAACGGGCGTTCGAAACGAGTGCTCGCTTGGCGGCGCGGAACTCCTTAAGCTTCTTCTCACGGAACGCCGCCGTCATCTCACCATTCACGTGAAGGACTTGGAAGTCTTTCGGCAAATGGTGGACAGCCGACTGCGGACCACCGTTTGTGAACTCCTCCGCATCGGCGACGCGGGGGTGGAACGAGAAGACCTTAGTGATTCCGAAACGCTTGATGGCGTTGCGGAGCGCGATGGAGTGCGCCACGATCTTGGCCGCGAACTTTTCGCCCTTGATAAGCACATTTCCGGTTTCGATCTCTCGGGTGCCGACCATCTTGTTAGTCACAACGGAAACGAGCACCTCGTAATCGCAGATGATGCCTTGCTCCACGGCCTTACGGAATGTGAGCTGGTGCACCTTCGGACCATAGACGCTCTCGTCGTCCATCGAGTAGACGATCGGAGCGTCGTCGTGAG
>DATDTU010000037.1:0-8142 GCA_035290705.1 Patescibacteria group bacterium | reverse complement strand
GTGCGGCCCGAACAATCGGGGCGTCTGCCGTGCGGATCTCACCTGCTTCGACCCGGGCGCGCCGTCCCCCGACATGGGGGGTCCCTCGGAAGGGTTCGTGGTCGTGAGCACGTGCTCCACCCCCACCAACGTCCGCTTCACGAACGGCGGGTTCGGCGGCGCCGACGGCTGGGCCACGGTCCGGCTGAACGACACCGGCGCGACGCAGGACAAGGCGGTCGACCAGCCCAACTTCGGCACCGACACGAGATCGATCGCGAACATGCGGGCCGGCATCTGCGCCGTCCTGCTCCGCTGGCCTGGCATGGGCAATGGCGCCGCGCCGCCCAATGGCGCGCTCACGGATCTGCCGCACGTCGGCCTCAACAACGTGTCGGCCTACTGGCTCGACACCGGACCCACCAATTTCGGGTGGGCGCACGACAACCGGCACCGGCGGTAATCCCGTGGTAGCGAAAACTGAATAGCCAGAGCCGTAGTAGCCATCTGTGAACGGTGGCAATAGCTCTGGTAGAGCGGTGGGGATGTTAGTATCCTCGCCGCTGCTTGACCTGGAACCATCCTCTCTCCTTTCGCGCTTCGTAAGAATCGCGAAAGGCGATGGTTCCACATTCAGCCACACAACCCACCTTAAAAAGGTGGGTTGTGTGTTTTTAGATCGGATAAATCATTTAAGGTTTTTGCAATTGTCATTCCCGCGCAGGCGGGAATCCACAATCACTAAGCTCGTTTTTGTGTAACTGGATTCCCGCCTACGCGGGAATGACAGCACGTCTTGGTATGAGCGGGGGTAACCCCGCCCATACGATTTTGCCCAAAACCGCTTTTTGTTGTATTATTGTTACAGCATTTCCATTATTTTAGGTATTTTTTGTGAAAGCAGTTGTCATTACCGCGCAAACAAAAAATGAATTGTTGCTTCTTGTAACCGGCGCTACCATTTTAGCTCTCGCTTTTTTTGTTCCCGCGGTGGCGGCTATCGTGCTGGCAGCCCTTTGGATTGCGCTTATAGTGGCATTGTCATATAACATTTCTTTGGGGTGGCTCGTGCTCGTTTTTCTGTCGCCGCTCATTAACTGGGAATTACGGTTAGGATTTTTGCAGCGTTATTTTTTTCCGTTTCCGTGGCTCTACCGCATGCACGCGCCAGCGGTTGAGTTTTGGGCCGTAACATTGCTACTAGCTTTTGGGGTGTATTGCGTTCGTCGAATAAGAAGTGGGGAGGCGCTCGTTGTCCATTGGCCAGGGGTGGGCTGGTTTTTGCTTTTTATTTTTAGCGCTCTAGTGTCGCTTCAGAACGTTCCACCGAATGATCGTCTTGGCAGTTTGAAATATATAGTACATTTTCTCATTTTTTTCTACGTCAGTTATATTGTTTTGGCAACGAATATTGTTGACTCTAAAAAATTATGGCGCCAAAGTTTGGCAGTACTCGCGAGCGTGGGGTTTTTGGCAGCCCTTATGGGAGCGGCATCGCTTGTACTCGGCGTGTGGAATCAGGACGGCTTCTACCGTGCCGTGCCATTTGCTATTTTTGGTTGGAAACCGTTTGGGGATCAGCATATTTTTTTAGCTGAGGTCATCACTACCACCTTGCCGATTTTTGTGTTTTTTTGGCATCAAACAGTCGCGGTGCGCACGAAAAAGACTTTAGCAGTGGTTACCTGGTTTGTGTTTATTATTGGCATGTTAACACTCTCGCGCGCTGGCTGGATAACGATGTTTGTAGAAGCGCTCGTATTTTTGTGGCTCACCAGACACGAAGGATACTGGAAAGAAATTAAACGACGCGCGCATTACGCGTTCGCCATAGCACCTTTGTTCGCCTATCTCATGTATTTTTTGATTACCAGTTCAGTGGTAAGTGGTTCCACGTCGACTCGCTCCAATTTGCTCGATATGGCCCTGTTTTTATTTCGTCAGGATCCACTGATTGGGCAGGGAGTGGGGACTTTTACTGGTCGAGTAACTGAGTTTCGCGCGTATCAGTATGAATTCGGCGAAGTGTTGGATGCGCAGGGCATAGTGCAGAAGTTACTAGCGGAGCAGGGAATGCTCGGGCTCGTAACTTTTTCTCTGTTTACGGGATGGATACTGATGGTTATTTTACGACGGTATCACAGCAAAGATTATTCCCCAGAAGCGCGCGGAGCCTACTTTGTGGCAATTTTTTTGGTGCTATCACCGCTTATATTCCAATTGTTTAATACCCAATATTACACGAGTAAAATGTGGATGCCGATCGCGCTGGCTATCGCGCAGAGTGTATTGTATAAAAATCGGTATCATCTTTTGTCGCGTGCTCATAAACCTATTACTATTGAAACGGAAATGTAGCTTATTCAAACGATTGTCATGCTATGGAAAATAAACGATTAAAAATTTTACATCTTTTTCCGGTGTTTGCCGTCGGTGGCGCCGAGATGTTGGTGTTGCAATATTTTAATTTTTTAGATTCTAAGCGTTTCGACGTACATGTCGCGAGCACGGTGGAGGATGGAGCGTTGCGCGAAAATTTTTTAGACGCCTCCAGAGTTTTCGTGGGGTCACGCCAAGCAATGGGCGGTCGTTTGGGGGCGTGGCGAGCGTTAAAGAAATACGTGGACCAGTTGCGACCAGATATTATTCATACGCATATTGTGAGCGCTGATATCTTTGGGTATTTATTAAAAAGACGCTATGGGAATAGCGTGCGCTGGATTTCCACCCAACACAATGTGGAACACCAATCGCCGTGGCTCGATCGGGCGGTATTGCGTTTTGTTTTGCCGCGGGCCGACAAAGTTATCGCGGTGTCTCCGGCGGTTCAACAGTATGTGACTGATCATTTCGCTGTTTCGGTGAAAAAAATGATAACTGTTTTTAATGGTATTGATCTCACGCGCTGGCGAAACGTGCCTCCGGTGACGCCTCGTTCCTCTGGCCCAATTCGGTTAGCGACAATTGGACGCCTGGAGAAACAAAAAGGTCATAGTATTTTATTTTCTGCTTTGGCCTCACTGCAAGATTTACCTTGGCAACTCACCGTGTTTGGCGCGGGACGAGAGCAAGAAAATCTTAAAAATCTAGCCAAGAAATTTGGCATCGAAAAAAGGATCACGTGGGCCGGAGTGGTGTTTGATTTGCCAAAGCGGTTAGAAATGATTGACGTCGTTGTTCAACCATCGCTTTGGGAAGGATTGAGTTTGACAGTAATGGAGGCTATGGCCTCGGGTCGGCCGGTACTAGCGAGCCACGTCGCGGCAGAAGGTTTAATTACCGACGGTGTTACGGGTTGGTGCGTGAGAACAGGGGATAGCGCCGCATTGTCGGTTACAACGAGAGCGGTCATGAGTAATCCAGAGCAGGTAACTTCTGTGGGTAACGCCGCCAAAGCGTACGCGCTCGAACACTTTGGACTGGAAAAGCATTTGGCTCAGATTACGAATGTATACTCAGAGATTTTTACCGCTTAAAAAGACGACACTACTTTTTGGTAGCGAGTAGCATGCAAGAAAGCACCTCCATTTGATTTTTAGAATCCTGAAAGCGTCCCGCTAGGCGGGGCGTTATTTTTTTTGTATATTCGTTGGCAAGCGCGACGAGAGGTTTCACTTCGATGTGCCCCCAACCGTTCTGTTCAAGCCAGGCGGCGTATTCATAGGGTCGCACCCGATTGGGTGAGCCAGAGAATTGACAGAGACGGTAGAACCAATTGGAGTAGCGATAGATATTAAGCGGGTCGTGGTCGCGGATCCAGCGACTGTGGGTTTGGAGGTCTATTTCAGCGACGAGTATTGTTCCCGGCTTTACTATAGCGCTCAACTGTTCAATAGTTTTTTTTACGTCAGAAAAATGTTCAAACGCGGCTTGGCTGCACACGAGATCAATTTCTTGTGCGGGCACCACCTCAAGGTTAAAGTATTTGTCTACCGTATAATTAAGGCGATCGGGAGAGCCGCGCATGGTGAGAGAAAGTTGCTCTGGTAAAATCGATAGGGACGCGGTGGGGAATTGCGTTTTTATTTTTTCGTATAACGCATCATAGAATGATGGGGGAGTGGCGCCAATGAGGTAGTTGGCATCAAGCGCATAATATTTTTTGGCGCCTTGCGCAAGGAGCATAAGGCCAACACCAAGGTCAGCGCCGGGGCCGAGTTCTAAAACCGTGTGGTCTTTTACGGTCGTTTTACCAGCAGTATATTCGGTTAGATGTTTTTGCCAGGAAGCGACTACTGAAAAATCATACGAAATTGCCTGCTCAATATCGTCCGCTGAGAATGGCCGCGGTCGACCATAGCCGCGCAGGGCGTGGCGGACTTTGTTGAGTATGAGAAAAATCATTCCTACCAGATGCAGGAAGAGGCGAATATGGGTGGGTGGGGTGATGGTCTTGACTACGGTCATAGTTTGTGCTAAAATAGGCCGTTTTATGGATGCATTGATTCTACCACAACTTTACATTATAATGAAGGTATGAAAGTTTTCTATCGAAGCGCTATAGCTGGTTTTTTGGGAGTTTTTTGCCTGGTTTTTTTTGCTCCCCTTTTTACCGCGTCGGTCGCCGCGCCAAAGCTCGCCAATTATCACCTAGCATGGGAATTGACGGACAGCCAGGTGAGGGAATTAGCCAAATGGGATTTGGTGATACTTGATATGGAAGTTCAGCTCAGTAGTCCAGAAAAAATTCGGGAGTTACGCCGGTTGAACCCCACTATCACCATCCTCGCTTACATTACTTCGCAAGAAATTCGCGCTGACGCTCTCACTTTTTCCCCAGGTAAAATGCGTCAAAGATTAGCGGGGAAGATTGCGGCTGATTGGTATATCACTGACGCGAGTGGAGCGCGCCAGTCGGTGTGGCCCAATACGCAACTCCTCAACGTCGCTGACAATAGCCCCACCGTGAACGGTAAACGCTTCAATCAATTTTTGGCGGAATTTGTGTCTAACGAAATTTTAGGGAGCGGTTTGTGGGATGGCGTGTTTTACGACAACGCGTGGGAGGGGGTTTCGTGGATAAAAGACAAAAATTTTGATTTAAACAAGGATGGATTTAATGATACCGACGCGGACGTCCATTGGGTACAGGGAATGCGACAGCTCTATAATGAAACACGTCGATTGACTGCTAATAAATATCTCATTATTGGGAATGGCGGTACGAAGGCATATCAAAACGAACTTGATGGGTTGATGCTCGAATCGTTTCCGAATTACGCCGGATGGAGCGGAGACATGGAAATTTATAACTATTATGAAGGTGGTGGGCGGCAAGCAAAGTACATGATTGTTAATCGTAATACCAAGAATACCGGGAAAAAAGATAACTATAAATCAGTACGCTTTGGTCTCGCGAGTACGCTGATGGGAAACGGGTACTATTCTTTCGACTACGGCGACCAGGATCACGCGCAGCGGTGGTGGTATGATGAATACGGGGTGGAGCTGGGAGACCCAGCCGGCGCCCCACAATCGCTTGGCAACAAGCCGCGTTTTCAAGAGGATGTATGGAGACGAGATTATAATAATGGGTTGGCTTTGGTGAACGCTACTAACCAAGAACAGACGGTGGATTTGGGCGGTGAGTATGAAAAAATTATTGGTATCCAAGACCCGAAAGTGAATGATGGAACAATTACGAATAAAGTGAAAATTGCCGCGGGAGACGGACTTCTCATGTACAAAACATTCCGCAGTATTACGAATGTGTTTTTTAAGAATGGCTCGTTCGCGCGTTTTTACAAAAACGATGGGACTCGCGCGCGAAACGGATTTTTTGTGTTTGAAGAGGCGTACCCGGGAGGAGCGAAGATCTATAATGGTGATTTAGACGGTGATGGCGCGAATGATAAAATTGTGGTGCAGGGCGCGCGGATGCAAATTATGAATAGCGTGGGAGGGGTATGGTTTAATGATTTTCCATTTGGCGCCAATTATAAAGGCGAGATAAACGTCGCGGTAGGAAAAGCGCCGGGAAGCCCCGAAGCCCAAATTGTGGTCGCGCCATCAAAGGGCGGCAAGGTTATTGTCTATACCTATTATGGCGGCGTGGTGCAGGCTGGTTTTTATCCATTGGGGAACAAGTACCAAGGCGGGTTTTCGGTGGCAATGGGGGATATTGACGGGGGAGCGACAGAAGAGATTGTAGTTGGTACTGGTGGCGGACGGTCAGCGGAAATTTTTGTGTATGATCAAGCCAGTAAAGTGAAGCAACGGTTTTTCCCATTTACGTCGAGCTATCGCGGGGGAGCGAACGTGACCGTGGGAGATTTTAACGCCGACGGAAAACTAGAGATCGCCGCCGTGTCTACTTCGGGCAGGAATCCGATCGTGCGTCTGTTTGACAGTAAAAAGAAAAAAATCGGAGAGTTTCCGATCAAAGGGTTTTTTGGAACGCAAGTGATGACGCTCGGCGCGGCGGATCTTGATGGTGGGAAGCGTGAGGAGATTGTGGTGATGAGCGACAATTGATAGTACTAAGCTAGTAAGTACTAAGCGTTAAGCCGTATGGCTTATAGCTTAGTTCTTAGTACTTAGCGCCCGGTAATAAGACACACCACTGCTCCCTCCCATTTCCACCCCGCTTTGATTGCTTGCTCTAGTCCGACGGTGGCAAGGGCGCTGTTGGGGGAGAGGTCAATTCCGGTTGCTTCTTTGGTAAGTTTTTGAGCCGAGAGGATTTCTTCGTTAGTCGCAATCCAGCCAGATCCTTGGCTGTTTTTTATTGCTGCCGCGACTGGTTCTTTGCGTAGAGCGATGGTGTCGACGATGGCGGTGGCGAGGGAGCTGGTTGAGCTTTTAGCTTTTAGCTTATAGCTTATAGCTTCAAGCACGTCGACGATTGGGTGACAGCTGGTTGTCTGCACAATATGTAGTTGTGGACTAATGCCAAGCTCCTGAAATCCTTGATACAGACCTTGCGCCGTGGTGCCGCTCGAGGTGGGAACAAAGACGGCGGCGAGATTTTCGATTTTGGAAAGTTCTTTGGCGAGTTCGGCATAACCCATGAGCGCTAGATCATCGGTTGATTGACGGAGCCATTTGCCATCGCCATTTTTATTTTTTTGGAAAGCGGTTTGTTTGGGATTGTCTACTTGTTCGAGCGTGATGTGGGTATCGGCAATTTCTTTTTTAAGCCCAAGTAATTTTTTGGAATCGATTTTATTGCCCACAAAGATTTGTAAGGAGAGCGAAGGCCCTTTACTGTTTCGGTTATGCGATTGCACGGCGCGGATGGCGGCTAAAGCGGCGTTGCCCGAAGAAGATACAATGAAGTTTGTTATTCCTTGCTTTTTGTACTCATCAATCATGAAAGGGATGGCGCGGCCTTTGTGCGAACCGTACTTATGCAGATCCTCACGCTTAAACCATACCTCATTGGGAATGCCTAAGGCTTCAGAAAGTTTGGGGAAGGGGAGTTGGGGAGACTTCATAACAGGATACACGATACACACAAAACGATACACAATCGAATTGTATCGTTATATGTGTATCGTGTCTCGTACTTGATTAAAAATCAAATATATTGTATACTACTTTACACTTTAGAAAGCCTTACTTTAATCCTACCTTTATGAAAATCGTTTGTCCAGAATGTAAAAATGACGTTAATCTTACTCCGTATCCGAACCTCAAAAAGGATGATGTGATTGAGTGTGACCAGTGCGGGATTACTTTGATGGTAATGGAAACGGCGGAGGGGCAGTGGGTGGCGGAGGTGGTGGATGAGGGTAAATAGTACTAAGCTTGTAAGTTCTAAGTACTAAGCAGACAGTCGATTGGTGGCTTAGTACTTACTGCTTAGAACTTACTTGCTGGATCAGTTCCTCAATCATTCCTCTAAACCCGTGGCTTCCGAGAAACACAACTACATCGCCCGGTTGTGTTTTTTGTTTTAGATAGGTAATTAATTCTTCGTCTTGTTCGATATAGCGAACGGCGGGTTTGGTTTTGGAAATAATTTCGGCGAGTTTGTCGCCTTCGAATGGAACATCAGGGTCGGTGGGGTCGATTTTTATTTTGGTGAGTTTGGGGATGATGACAACGTCCGCGGCATTGAAGCAATGGCTGTACCAGCTTCGTGCTTGTGGGCGGCGGTTGCCGGTGTTGGGTTCGAAGACGGCGAAGATTTTTCCACTATACACATTTCTTAGTGATTCG
>DATDTU010000036.1:0-5338 GCA_035290705.1 Patescibacteria group bacterium | reverse complement strand
GGGGAAATTTAGTTTCAACGTAAAAGGCGGCCGCTGTGAGGCGTGTGCCGGTGAAGGGTACGTGCGAATTCCCATGCAATTTTTGGCTGATGTGTTTGTGGAGTGCAATGAGTGTGGTGGACAGCGCTATAATCAAGAGGCGCTTGAGATTCACTATCACAACAAAAATATCGCGGATGTGTTGAAGATGACAGTGGAGGAGGCGCACCGATTCTTTAGCGAGTTCCCGGCTATTTCTGATAAGCTCAATGTACTGCGGGAAGTCGGTTTAGGTTACGTCGAGCTCGGTCAGCCCGCCACAACCATTTCCGGTGGTGAGGCACAGCGTATCAAACTGGCGCAGGAATTATCGCGCGCGTCCACTGGTAATACGCTCTATGTTTTGGATGAACCAACGACTGGTTTGCATTTCGAAGATACGAAGCGGTTGCTCCAGGTGCTGAGCCAGCTGGTGAGCAAGGGCAATTCGGTGGTTATTATTGAACATAACTTGGATGTTATTCGTTCTTCGGATTGGGTGATTGAGCTTGGGCCAGAGGGCGGGAAGAATGGTGGTGAGGTGGTGGGGGAAGGGACGCCGGCGGAGATTAAGAAAGTAAAGAAGAGCTGGACCGGGAAATATTTATAAATAACGGATCCACACGGATGGTTACGGATTTTCACGGATCACGGATAACTTTACGACTATGGAGGGCAAATTATTGGAGGAGGCATTGAGTTATCAGCTCAGGGGTGCTTCTACAAGGTGAGAAATTTATATGGAAGTGGTCATAGAGAAAAATTTTATGATCAAATGTTGGGAGAAATATTAATAATAGAAAAACTCTCTTTTGAAGAAAAACCAAGGATTCCGCTTTACTCAATGCAATCGGGCAACATTGTGTCCTATGCCATACCCGATAAACTTGTCGCCAGCAAAATAATTGTTGAGATCAAGGCAAAACCTTTCACCACACAAGAAGACATCGCCCAAGTAACAGAGTATTTGCGCATCGCTCCCTACGAGATCCTTTACTTGGTAAATTTCGGAGAAAGAAATTTTAATCCGATCAGAAAAATTTATACCAACGACCGAAAACCCTTCTTGCCTATAAATTTTCAAATTAAAAACGGATCACATCCGTGATCCGTGAAAATCCGTAACCATCCGTGTAAGTCCGTTATCACGTTTTCTTCTCTTTCATTCGTCTCTTGAAGTCACCTTCGAGGTAGTCGAGTCTGGCGCGACGGACTTGATACTGCCGAACCACTTCGATGTGGTCAACAGCGGGTGAGTGTATCGGATAAATTCTTTCTACCCCAATTCCATCGGAAACTTTACGAACCGTGATGGTAGCACCAGCTTCGCCGCCATGGCGGGTAGCGATAATGATGCCTTCAAATATTTGAATACGTTCTTTTTCTTCACCTTTCGTATTGGTTTCCTTAATCTTCTGATGGACTTTTACTACCATTCCAGGTTTGTAGGTGGTAGATGTTTTGTTTTGAGTAGTTTCAGTCATATTTTTAACTAGATACTATGGTTCAATTGTTCGATTATTCAATTGTTTTTATGATTAACAATAGAGCAATGGAGCAATAGAACAATGAATAATGCCGCCCTATCTTACCGGTTTTATGAATTATTGTCAACCCTTTTTTCCCCGCGCAGGTAAGCCTGAATGATTTCGGCTATTTTATCGATAGTTTCCTCTAGTTTTCCCTCATAATTGGTAATACGGTGGTCATAGTCTTTGGACGCTTCAATTTCTTTTTTGGCAATTTCGAGGCGTTCGGCAATGACCTCCGAGGTAATGCCGCCTCGTTTTTCGATGCGATGTCGGAGTACTTCTAGGCTTTCTGGTAGGAGAAAGATGGCAAGGTGGGGGATATTGGCTTTATCCAAATTGTGTTTGCCGTTTACTTCAATTTGGGTGAGAACGAGATCGTACTTACTTAGCGTTTTTTCTAGCCATTTTTTTTCCGTGCCGTAGTAATTTCCAGCGTAGAAGTTGTATTCAACAAATGCATCCTGTTCGATTTTTTGTTTGAATTCTTTTTCGGTGATGAAATGGTAATCAACCCCATCTTGATTCCCCGGGCGAGGAGGGCGGGTGGTGGTGGTGACGAGGCGAGTGGAATTTGGAATGCGGCTGAGGAGCGCATTAATGACAGCATCTTTGCCGCCGCCGGAGGGGGAGGAGATGATGGTGAGTAATCCTTGAGGCATAGTGATTAATTCGATCGTGTAGGGATTGATTGCAATCAATCCCTACGGCAGGATTGCAAAATTTAATTTTTGAGGTAATGATGATTTTATGCCCTTAACTATACAGAATTTCCCTACGCTTGACAAATGGGGTAAAATATGGTATATTTTCTCGTTGTTCTTTTGAAAATAAACAGCTACAATAAGCCAAAACATAAGGAGAAGTTATTGTTTGTTACTTGAAATAAAAGCAAATAGTAACTCCTTCATTATGGGAGTCTGCCATTCCGGCAGACGTAACGAAGAAGCACCTGTGAGAAACGGGTGAAGCGAAACTCTATCCTGGAGGATGCCATGAGCAGTGGCGAAAGCGCGTTCGATCGGTTCAGCAAGCTCGTGTTCAACGTCGCCAAGATGGCAATGGACAAGGTCCGCGACGTTGGTCAGGTGGCCGACGTGCTGCAGGTGATCAATGATGAGAGGAATTTCCACTCGATCCTGCTCCCGTCCCGTTCGGCCTCGGTTTCGACCGAGCCCACCGGCGGCTGGGCGGCGGATTGGACGCGGTTCTACCAGGAGGTCTTTGGCCTCACGGTGGACTTCGCCGATATCCCGATCTCCGAGGAGCGGCCCGGCTTCGGCTGGGTCGTGATGGTTGCGAAGGATCTCACGCTGAATCAGGCGTGGGCCGCGTGCGGCAAGCTGTTCCCGACCTATTCGTACATCGGGCACGACTTCGACAGCTCCGTCCCGACCAACGCGCGGACGTCGAAGACCACCTACGCGAAGCGGTTCCGCAACCGCGTCGAGGCCGACGAGGAATTCAACAACCTGTCGGCCAATCAGCTCCAGGAGCGCGAGAGATCAAGGGGATCACCCTGCTCGAGCGGTTCCTGCTCGAACTGTGGTACTTCTGGAAGACGGGTGGCGGTCACCTCGACCTGCTGAACATCACGCTCTGCGCGGGTTCGCGGGGCGCCGATGGCAAGGTGCCGCACGTCTACTGGCACGACGACCGGGTCAAGGTCTACTCCTACGACCCGGCCCACGCCGACGGCGGCCTTCGCGCTCGCGCCGCAGTTTAGCCCTTTTCACTTCACCCTTTCACCCTTCGTTTCGTTCGTTCTTTCACCTACGCCCCCGCGAGATTTTCTCTCGGGGGCGTCATTGTTTTTGTAAACGTTTTTTTACGCAATGAAGTGTGGTTGAATAAAGAAAGGCAGCAGGTATTTATTTAAGCAGCTTTAAAAATTTTTCCAACTCTTCCGGTAACGGCGACTCAAACGTCTGCTTTTGTCCTTCCAAATCCGTAAACGCCAACTTAGTCGAATGTAAAAATAATCGTCCCAGTTTTTCATCCCACATCCGTTTGCGTTTTTTCTGAAAATAAAGGGGATCGCCGACGAGCGGATGGTTGTAGGCAAGCAGGTGAACGCGGATTTGGTGCATGCGGCCGGTGTGGAGGATAACGCGGAGTAAGGTGAAATTGACGAAACGTTTTTCGACAATGAATTCGGTTTTGGCTTCTTTTCCGCCAGAGGCGGATCCGCCTATGGCGGAGGCGTAGAATTGTTCTTCGGGGGTTGTATCGTTGTCCGTCGATGGCAGAACATTTTTTGCCCCCACGCCATTCGATTGTAGGGGTTCAATATTTTGAACCCTGTCCGGTTGTTTTATTATTGGTCGTGCGGCCATACGTTCGTATGTCTTACCGCGGGCGATGGGGAAGGTCAGAACGCCCCAGTCCTTGGCAACTTTGCCGTGCGCGAGCGCCCAGTATTCTTTTTCAATGATTCGGTTTTTGAATTGGTCTTTCAGATGGTTGAACATTTTTTGTGTTAGTGCGACGACGAGGAGGCCGGAGGCTTCTTTGTCGAGGCGATGGACGATGCCTGGACGTACGTCCAGCCCCGAGCGGGGTCGAGGGGCGAGGTCGCCGACGCCTTTTATTTCAGGATATTTTTTGACGAGAAAATTGACGAGTGTGTTTGTTTCGTTGGCCATGGTGGGGTGGGTGAGCATGCCGGTGGGTTTTTCGACGACGAGGTAGTCGGGGGTGGTGGCAACAATCTTAACGTCACTAATCTTATAATCTTTTAGTCTTTGAGTCTTTGCCGTTTGCGCGGAGGCAGATTGTAAGATCTGAAGATTATCCCGCCGCGAGCGGGATCCCGCTGAGGCGGGAGAAGATTGCGGTGTAACAGTAATCTGATCACCCACCCTTACCTTTTCTCCCATCTTTTTGGGTGCTTCTCCGTTGATAAGAATTTGTTCTTGTTCAATGAGTTTTTGCGCTTGGGAACGGCTGACTCCTAGTTTTTCAGACAAAAAAAGATCAAGACGCTGGTTGTTCAGTTCTGTTAGAACAGTAATTTTTTTATTTTTTGACATAGTGGGCCTGGATGGAATCGAACCATCGACTTCCACCTTATACTATCGTATAACTGCGGCGCTCGGAGAAAATATCCATGTACTTGTGGGCATAGATGGACTTGAACCATCGACTTCTACCTTATAAGGGTAGCGCTCTAACCACTGAGCTATATGCCCAATCGTACATGTCTATTTTCTCCTCGCTTGCAGGTATAAGGGTGGCACTCTTACCGCTGAGTTACAGGCCCCTGTTAGTGGCCTCACTATATCAAAATAGCTAGTAATTTTCAAGTTTTTTCCTTATCTCCAAGGGTTGTCAGAAGAGATGGTAAGTGCTAAGATAGAGCTAAACTATATGAACTGGAACGCTATCCTTTTCTTTAAAATCAATAGTCTCGTGGGAAAGAATCGTTGGCTTGATGCTTTTGGGCGGGCAGGGGCGGAATTTGTGATTGTGGCAATGCTCGGGTGGTATATGGCGAGTAGTCTCATTGCGGCACGACCGCAGGTAGCCATAGTGCCCATTGTGCTTTTGGCCCTGGCGGTGGTTTTTGGTTGGGTATTCAATGTGGGAATAGGGCTGCTCATCAAAGAACCTCGTCCGCACGTAACATATCCGCAAAGCAAACTCCTCTTTACCCCTATGAATAGCTGGAAGTCATTTCCTTCTGACCACGCCATGATCGCGTGGCTCATTTTCTTTATGGCAATACTATTTGCTTTGCCCGGACTTGAAATGTTGCTCCCCCTGGCGCTGTGGGTGAGCTGGGGGCGAGT
>DATDTU010000035.1:0-8436 GCA_035290705.1 Patescibacteria group bacterium | reverse complement strand
CTTAGCGGGAAAAATTTCCACTGATGCTGAACCCGCTATCTCCGCTTCTTCGGCGTCGTATGGCCAAACGTCAAGCGTTGCGTATCGGCTAAATGTAGCCGAATCAAATTCTAGGCGTGCCTTACCGGTGGCATCGGTCGTTACCTCTCCACGCTGGTTCTCAATTTTGTAAGCAAGCTTCAAATTAGTTAAAGGCGTACCTTCAAAAAATTTCGCTGAAACACTGAAGGCCATTTTTTCTCCCAGGAACACTGCTCGCTTATCTGGTGTTACCTCAAGTGAGTAAGCTGGTTTCACGTATTTTTCCACCATGATCGTACGAGCAGTCAGGAACGTGTCGCCGACTTTTAAATTCATGTAGTAAACCCCAGGTTTTACATTCTGGAGTGGTAATTTGGTGGTCCAACTACCATTCTTTTCAAGTTGTACGGAAGCTGCCGCGATACTAATGGAATCGCCAAAGTAATCGTATCCACCAGAAACAATTTCTACGGTGAGCGGCTCCTCGATCGCTTTCTTGTCGCGCCGTTCGAGAAAGCCCCACACATTCACGGTGTCGTTTCCTTGGTAGAGTTGACGGTCAGTATAGAGATACGACCAGTAGTCGTCAAAGGAGTCGGCGCCGTAATAGGTGTCGTCATACACTGTCACGGGGACCACGGCCGATTTACTGCCAGATTGAACGGTAAGATATCGTTCTAGGCTGTAGTAATCTTTAACCGGCTTTCCTAACTGTCCTGTTTCAAATGTGGCTACGCCGCTGCCGTCAGTGGAGACTGAGATTTTTTTATCGGTTGATACAACATGCGCGCCGCTCACTGGTTTTCCGGTCGTCATGTCATTTATCCATAAAAGGGTTTTGTTCGTATTCACGTTGAGATAGCTGGCCAGATCGGTAATTTGTAAAAACATCTGCCTGGGCTGTTCGTTAGTTCCAGCTAACACGCCTTCTACCAGATAGAAACCGGCCGTGAGTTTTTCTGGGAAGAGGATAAAACTCTGATAGCCGTGCGTATACTCTTGTGTGGTGAAGGATTGTATCTTAACTAACCGCTTGGGGTCTTCTCGCTGCTCTTTACGATTATAATCCGCCCAGTTTGGCACGCGGTAGTACTCCTCAATAGACTTAGCGAATTCTTCCGCGCTGGGGTAGGCGTAGACGGTGATGTGTACCGAGGAGGATGCCGCGTTTCTATCGGAAGAATGGAAATAGGCCGGAAGCGCTGGTTCATGGGCGGTATCAAATTCCACGAAATTATTACTGAAATAAAAGGAGCGGTAGGCGCTATTCTCTTGCTTCTCACTCGGCATGGTTTCAAACTGGAAGGTGGTACCACGCTCGAGTGTTTCTTTGCTATCCTTGATTCCCACTCCTTTCTTGATGGTAACCGTGTAGATGATACCAGGCGTAAGCCCCTTGGGGACAAAGACAGCGGTACGCTTATGATATTCGAAGCGGCCAATCGCTTTTGGTGTTATGGAAAAATTCTTCTCGAAATCTTTGACGTTCTCATGACTGAAGGTTACTTCGATGCCACTATTGATCGGTACGCCGGAGGCCCGATCGCGCGGCAAGGTGTGCATGATTTTGAAAATATTTTTTACTTGGAAAGCCCAGGAGTAGTTGCGATCGGTGGTGATACCATTTTCGTTGACATAGGACGAAGTGATATACACGCGATAGACGGTCTTGGGTTTTAGTTCTTCCTTGGGTACGAGTTTAAATTCTTTATCATTGACTTGTTGTAATTCAAATTTGACTTCGGGGAAAAGTTTAATGTTTTTCTCGAGCGTTCCGCGGTCGATAGCAACTTTACTTTTAATGACAAAAGCAGTGTCGCCTTCGATACCGATACTATCGCTCTTGGTTGGCTCGACCTCAAAATTATCGTGCGCGTAGGCAGTGTCGATAAGAAGACGTGACCACTGTCCTTCCTGCCCGGGCCAGAAGTGGAAGGTGGTGGCTACGACCGCCACGAGGACCACGAAGGCAACGGCGGCTTTGAGACGAGTGGGATGAAAAAATTCCCTCATCCATATGCCGATTTTATCTTGCATAGAATTTTGGTTAAGCCGCCGTTTCTCTTTGATTTCAGCCAAAAGCTTGGCTTGGAAATTTGAGGAAGCAGGCGATGAGTGAAAAGCTGAACGCTTTATTCTCTCTCCTGCTTCTAATAACGCCTTAACCTCGGGGTCATTACACTCCGAGCTTGGTTGACCTTTATGGAAAAAGTCTAGGAATTTTTTGATTTTGGATTTGAACATATATGACATTAACAGTGATTGATCCCCATTGGGCGCTGCGCAATTGGGGGTTGGCTCGTTGTCCTCCCCTGCCTGAGGGGAGGTGTCCCGACTCAGTCGGGACGGAGTGGAGGGAGTCGCTACGAACTCAGTTCCTACCGACTCCCTCCCCTCTGTGATCTCCCCTCTGGCAGGGGAGAACAGCCATTTTGCCTTCCCTCACAGGGGGGATTTCTGATACACTTTTTCAAATTTCTGCAAAGCACGGTAGAGCAGTACTCCGGCATTATTAGCGGAAATTCCCATGGTTTCGGCAATCTCGGTGTTACTCAAATCGGCGAAAAACTTCAGCTGTATTATCTCTTGGTACTTAGCGGGTAATTCTTCCAAAACTGCCCGCACCCGCCTTTGATCTTCAAGCAACGCAACGTTCATTTCAGGGTTTTGCCCGTTATCGGCTACATCGGGAAATTCTTCCACAGTCACCTCGACGTTTCGACCGGCTTTGCGGTAATGGTCAATCAGGGCGTTCGTGGTAATACGGTAAATCCAAGCGGCAAAAGGACATTCTCTTTTTTGATAGGTATTGAGCTTGGTAAAGACTTTTATAAAAACTCCTGAAACGATATCTTCCGCCACTTCCCGGTGCCCCACGCGCTTTATGACATACCCGTACAGTTTAGGAAAATAAAAGTTATACAGTACCTCAAAAGCGCCATCATCAGTTTTGGCTTGTTCAACAATCTCGTGTTCATTCTCGAGAGTAACTAGAGCGGAATCTAGGCTCATAGCTTGAAACGTCGAAGTCATTAAAATATTACACTTTGTCATCCCCGCACAGGCGGGGATCCAGTCACAGCGGATTAAGCTCATTGTATAAATCTCTCCATTCCGGGTTAACCCTTTCAATTACATTTAACTTCCACTTCCTGTTCCACTTTTTAAGCTGCTTTTCTCTGCTGATCGCGTCTCTTACGTCACTGTATTCTTCATAATAAACTAATCGATCAACACTGTGGTCTTTAGTAAACCCCTCAACTAATTTTTGTTTATGTTCGTAAATCCTTCTGATTAAATCATTAGTCACTCCGATATATAACGTGCCATTTCTTTGACTGGCTAAAATGTATATAAAATACTTTCCTGCGTGTCGCATATTTCCCTCCTGGATCCCCGCCTGCGCGGGGATGACAGTTAAATACGTTTATTCGTCGCAAACAAAAATCCCATAGTTTTATCAAAACGCGACGGATGGGTCTGAACGCCAAAACCGTTTTCACGAAGTTTTTGTTCGATGGCTTGGTAGTTTTTGCCCGGAAGGGTATGGTACTCCATGATAATTGCTTTTATTTTTGAGAGCTCCTCGAGAGTACTATGTTTGAACACCTCATACTCCCCTCCTTCGATGTCCATTTTGAGCACCGAAACAGTGGTTGGGACGAAGTGTTCAAGTACGTAGGCAAGACTATAGGCTTGGACAGGAATGGTTTCTGAGGTGGTAAAAGCCTTACTGGCTCCGGGTGGTACCAACCGATGGTTGTGGCTATCGGGCATCACGAGCAACCGGTCTTTACCGGTTTTACCTCCCAAGGCAGCTTCGATCACGGTGACATTTTTGATGTTATTTTCTTTTAGATGCTGTTTTAAAAGTGTTACATTATTTTTCTCTGGTTCAACGGCAATAATAGGGACGAGTGGGTTTAACGACCGAGCGAAGAGCGTGAATAATCCACTGTGCGCTCCGACGTCAACGATGGGAGTGGTGGCAGTTTTGATACATTCCTCCGCCAAACGATATTCCCGAAATTTAAAAATTTCATTGGCAACGCTCCGGTCGGCTTCATCGCGAAGAAAAATTGTCAGTGGTTGATGATTAAACTCAAGCGTACGCTGTTCCATAGTATAACAACAATTGTAGAAAAATACTACTAAAAACTATAACCATTTTCAATACAGTTCCTCGGCTGAGGGAGTAACTTTTGTCTGGGGTAATTTTTCTCGAGCGAAAAAAGAAAACCGATGAAATTGCTCCGTAATAACTTTATGTATCTGCAACATAAAAAATATGAAGTTACCCATAGCGACGATGCCACTTATAACCGTTATGACGCTAAAGCCAATGAAAAATGTTCTCCGAAACAGGAGGTCGGCAAAGGCCGAATCGATAGCCAAGCGATGTATCGCGAGGGCGGTGAATTCATGCGGGGCAATGGCGCTACCGATGGCAACCCCGAGACTGAGTAGGAGCGCTACCGAACTCCACAATACATTAAAATAGGTCAGGCGCTTGTTGCGTTCGGTGCGGGGAATATCCAAAATTTCTAGACGGAGGTTCGCGAGAATGACATCGGCAAACATGGCGAAGCGAAGACGCAGACCTTTCCACCAACCGTACTTCCGTTCTTTTATGGTTTGGGTGATGCCACGGTACACTTGGAAAGTAAAACCTTTGCCATAATACTTAGCGTAGAAGTTGAGCGCGATCTCGATGCGAAATTTGTGTTTATAAAATTCGGGGAGCCGGTGCCACAATGTTCGCGTGAGGGCGCGTTCTCCGCCGAGCAGTGGAATAAATTTGAGGATATGTTGGATAAAGTAAATTTTTCGATTACGCATGCCAATGGAGAGGTCTACTTCTCCCGCCATGACGGGACTGAGGATATTCTTTACTACCGCGTGAGAAAGACCGCGAATATCGGCGTCGCAAAAAAATAATATATCGCCGCTGGCTTCCCCAATCGCGCGATCTAAGCTGTACCCCTTGCCGCGATTAACTTGATTTCGTAAAAACTTGACCGGGTAGCGAGATACGATGGTAGCAGTACCGTCGCTCGAACCATCGTCAATGACAATTATTTCATCAATAAAGGGGCATGTCACCAGCGTATCCAAAACAGCGCCCACGCGCGGGGCTTCGTTGTAGCATGGGACGATGGCGGTTACTCTCCGAGAACTTTGCGGCGTATCCATACACTTGCTAGTTTAACAACAATGAGCGCGAGAATGATGGCGGAAAGAGCCAAACGAATATTACCAAAAAGATTTACCGCGTTAACAATGTTTCTACCCGCGAGCCAGCCGATAGAAATAAGGACAGCGAGCCACGGCAGGGTGCCAAGGGTATTGAATAAAAGGAATGTCCGATATTTGACCCTTCGCGAGGCAACGTACATGATGGTGAGGACTCGAGCGCCATAAAAAAATTTGATAAACAGGAGCATGAGGTAGGGGCGCTTGCCGGTAAAGCCGTGGAGCTTGTTCTGGATGTGTACCATTTTTTCTTCATATCTTTTCCAGCTACCAAACCTCTTAAAAAGAGGTTCGCCGAGAAAAAACCAGATACTGTCGGAACTCACCGTGCCAATGAGCGCTATGCCAAAGACGGCAATGGGAGAATAGATGCCCTGCGCGCTGAGGAACGCCGCGGGGAGTATGGCCGCCTCACCCAGAAAAAAACTACCAAAGTAGATAGTGGGGATGAAGTACGTGGTGAGGAAATTGACGATAACAGGAGGGAACATAGACGAGGTTCCTGTCTTATAAGACAGGTTTAAAACAGCTTTATTACACGAGAAGTATACTAACAAAAAACACGGCTTTGTTCAACCGTGCTTGGGAAGATCTCGTGTCCGAACAGTACCATTGCGTTACCTAGTATGATCAACTTTGTTGTTATTTATCATTCCAACGGCCCTTGAGAGGCGCCGATATTTTGTTTCCAATTCCTGATATTTTTCGGGAGAAATATTTGTTTCTTTTTTAAAATATCGAGCTTTGCAACAATTGGGTATAAGGCGATTCTTGCCGGTTCTCGCACCGGATGGTTGGGAGCATCCTCGGGAGTAAGGTCCATAATTAAATGAAGCTCCGCAATTGAGTGGGTCGATTCAAAGGAATTAATCATTTGTTCAAATTCAGCGATTTCTGGGCCGCTTTCCCTCAAATCTCCTGGGGCGATCTCTCGTTCCGGATGATCTGCCATCCATTGTTTATACTGCTCGTCATCGGTAGGTTGTTCTGTGGATGGTTTTGGTTGCTCATGAAACTCACTAACTAAACTAAGAGCCGCGTCTTCTATTTCTCCCCATGTACTTTCTGGAGTTAAGGGCAATGTTAGCTTAACAATATTTTTTCCAACTCGCCCATCTTGGTCAACGGTACCAAACCTTTGAGCAACAACCTTATTATCTTCGGATAATGAATCAAAATCAATAATTATCCAGGCTTCACTCTTTGTACCATTGGCAGAAGTGCTGGTTGTGGCAATGTGTTTATCAAACAACGCTTCACAAGCTCTTACCAAAGGCCCTTCGACAACCTCTTTTATATCAGCTCGATTATCTAAAGACAAGTAGCTGCGAAAGATGATTGGTTTAATGTCGCTGATTTTCTTTGCCCGATTAAACTCGTGTTCAGCTTGCAAGGTTTCACGGGGTTCATTCATATTTTTTAAAATTATAAATTTACCTTATTCTTACCACTGTTCCGAGGCCAGGATTCGAACCTGGATATGCGGATTCAAAGTCCGCAGTCCTACCATTAGACGACCTCGGAATATGTTGGTGTCAAAAAGGGGCATTCCTGCCCGCTTTAAAACATCACTTGTAATTGTTTGGTAAACTAAACTTTCAACTGCCTCCTCATCGCCAGGCTGCTCGAAATCACCGTTAAGAGCAGTACCGCCCCCAGCTGGATTCCAAACAGGTACAGCATATTCGATTGAAAGTAATTTGTCAAGGCAAAACCATTGGGGAAAACGACGGCGAGATAGGGGTCAACCCAGCGGAAAGCGGTAAAGACAAGTGCAATGGTCGCGGCCACGCTCACCACGGTAAAGACTACTGACTCGACCAGGTAGGGACCACGGATGAACCAGTTGTTCGCCCCCACGAGGCGTTTGATACTGATTTCTACCAGTTGGGTTTGAATCGCTACGCGGATAGTATTGAAAATGATGAGGAAGGAAATAATCGCGAACAAGACCGAGAGCGCCCAACCAATTTTTTCTACTCGTTTGGTAATGTTCTCAATTTTTTCAATCGCGTCCTCGTGTTCGTCGAAACTTTTGCCTTCAATAATTTCGTTGTATTCCGGCGTATTTAATACCTGCATTATCTCTTTGTAATCTTCCGGCTCATTGGTTTTGACGACAAGCGTTGGACCAAACGGGTTGCCACCCAGCTCATCGAGCGCTTGCAAAACTTCTTTGCTTCCTTGGTGACGCAACTTAAAGGCGGCGAGCACCTCAGCGCGGCCGGTGACGCTTAGTTCCGTAACTTTTGGAAAACTATTGATAGTTTTCTTCAGGTCATCTATTTGCTTTTCGGAAGCCAGCGGCGAAAGATAGATGCTGATGTTTACTTCGTTTTTTACTAATTTTACCGCTTCACCCGTGGTGATGTCGAGCGCCAAGAGCGTGTTGACGGACAGAAGCATGAGGACCAAAATAAACATGGTCATAAAACTAAGGCCGAGGTTGCGGACCATGTCTTGAAAAGCGAATTTGAATACTCGTAAAATAGAAATCATAAGAAAACAACGATTCACGATACACGCCTGCCTACCGGCAGGCAGGTAAAACGATACAAAACGAATTGTAGCAAGGATTACAATACATATTTTCCTTCCACGTCATCATTAATAATTTGTCCTTCATGTAAGGTAATAACACGGCGGCGTAAGTTATTTACTACCTCGCGGTTGTGGGTAACGAGTAATATCGTGGTGCCAAATTCATTTATTTTTTTCAAAATCTGAATTACCTCTTCGGTATTGATGGAATCAAGATTGCCGGTGGGTTCGTCGGCGATGATTACTTTGGGACGATGGACGAGGGAGCGCGCGATGACCACGCGCTGCTGTTCGCCACCGGAGAGTTGTGATGGATACCGATCGTGTTTGTTGCCTAGGCCTACAATATGGAGGACCTGGGGAACGATTTGACGGATGCGCATCGGTAACACTCCAGCAACTTCCAACGCAAAAGAGACGTTTTCGAAAACGGTTTTCTTGGGCAAGAGTTTAAAATCTTGAAAAATGACTCCGATTTGCCGACGTAAATATGGTACAACGCTTGAACGAATGCCGGTGATGTCCCAATCACCAATCGCAATCCGTCCTTTGGTGGGGCGCTCTTCGGCAATCAACAACTTGACGAGGGTTGTTTTTCCCGCGCCGCTCTGACACACAATG
>DATDTU010000034.1:0-5249 GCA_035290705.1 Patescibacteria group bacterium | reverse complement strand
TTCTTCTTCGCGGCGTTGGAGAACAAATTTGATGCGGCGCCACTCTTTTTGGATTTGCTGAGCCACGCGATCGTCAATTTTTACCGCTTTCGCGCCAACGTCAAAACCAAACTCAGGCAAAATTTGTAAGAGTCGTTGCGGGGGGTGGACGCCGAGTTTTCGAGCCAGTTCAGATACGTTCATGAAATTACACAATTAACAATGAAGTGCCCGTAGTATACCGTAATCAGACAGAGAAGTCAATTGTCCTCTTGTGTAAACTTAGCAAAACTACTAGACTACGGTACGGTTATAGCCCCAGTATGAAACCTGATGAATTTTCGAAACAATTTCTTCTTATCAATAAACCAGCCGGCTGGACGAGTTTTGATGTGGTGAATTATGTACGAAAGAAGGTGGGAGCTTCAACTGTCATCCCCGTGAAAACGGGGATCCAGACACTGGATTCCCGCCTACGCGGGAATGACAATCGACGAAAAAGGCCAAAAGTCGGACATGCTGGCACGCTCGACCCATTTGCCACCGGACTCCTCATTGTTGGTATTGGACGCGAGGCGACGAAGCGATTGGACGAATTTAAAAAATTGCCGAAGACATACGTGGCGACACTGCATCTCGGCGCGGTGAGTGATACGTATGATGTGACGGGCAAAATACGTAACATGATACACGATACACGTAAAACGATACACAATAACAATGAAACAGCGAAGCAATGGAGCAATGAAAAACCGAATGAGAAACAAATCCTTTTCACCCTCGAATCATTCAAAGGCAAGCAGCTCCAAACTCCGCCAATGCACTCCGCCAAAAAAGTGGGAGGCGTACGTTTGTACAAATTGGCGCGGCAAGGGAAGGAAATTGAACGGGAGGCGGTACCGATTGAAATGTATGATATCAAACTGCTCGAATACGAATGGCCGCGATTAAAAATCGAAGTTACTTGTTCGGCCGGTACATATATTCGTTCGCTCGCGAATGACATCGGAGAAAAACTGGGGGTGGGAGCGTATTGCGAAGCATTGACGCGGACAAAAATTGGTGATTACACACTTGAGCAGGCGCATGAGCTGGCGGCAGTTGACCGGCTTTTTTCTTAGAGCTATAATCACAGTATATGAAACCAGAACCAAAACAAGAAGCTGGCGCGCTTGACCCTTGGATTATAGAGGAAATCCAAAAACGAGAACAAGAGCGGAAGGAAGAGCAAAAACGAGAGCGGCTGGAAATACAGATTGACGAACCCCATACCCACGATGAGTCCGACGCGCCACCGAAAGAACGAGATCGGGGGGTGGCAATTATCACACCAAGCGACCAGCCTGAGGAAGATATTGGCCGCCGCGGAGAAATAAAGCCCACCGGCTTTTACTTCAAAAAATAATTGCTATTTTTGTTTCATATTGACATACCGCTTGGCCGTGTGTTATAGTATTTTTGCTTAACTAATAACTGATCTTTGGGACGTGCCGACAGATGAAGAAACGCTTTACTGTAGCGAAAAATTACTTATGTCACCTAAACATCATTGTGCTTCTGGAGCGGGTGTTCTAACACTACTCATGAGTACAGCCGTTTAACCAACGGCAGTGTTTTATTTGACCTGAGTTTTCTTCTACTGTCATAAACTGCCCCTCACCGGGGCCAGGCACACATCCCCAAAGTCAATGGGGATTTTTGTTTTGAAGTTAACTACATTCGTGGTTTCCGCGTGAATCCGCGTAACTATCTGTGTTAATCCGCTTCTACAACTATAGAGGCGAATATGACGCGGATGATGACGCAGATTAACGCAGAATAGATATTTAATTTTTTGGACATATGTCAATTACGAAACTCATTATCGCTCTGGTCGGAGCGGCATTATCGGGAGGAATCGGGATAGCGGTCGGCTACTTCCTGCGCAAAAAAATTGCCCAGGCGCAGGCAAATTCGCTCGAGGCCCGGGCCGAACAAATGTTAACCGAGGCCAAAACCAAGCAACAAGGTATTATCCTTGAAGCGAAAGAAAAAGCGGTACAGGTTATCGACGAGGCCAAGCGCGAAGAACAACGGATGCGCAACGACGTTCACAGCGCTCAACAGCGCCTGGAGAAGCGAGAATCGATGTTCGATCAGAAGCTTCTTGAGGTGCAAGACAAACAACAGAAATTGCAAGAAAAAATAGATAAGGTTCAGCAGGTAAAACAAGAAATAGATCAGATTCGTGATCAGCAGATCGCCAAACTGCAGGAGGTGGCGAGCCTCACTCGCGAGGAGGCCAAGGGCGAGCTGCTCAAGAAAGTAGAGGAAGTGAGTAAGACCGATCTCATGGGCCGCATCCTCAAGCTCGAAAAAGAATCTTCTGAGGTGTACGAAGACAAGGCGCGCGAAATTGTGGTAGATGCTATCCAGCGCTGTTCCGCTTCGCATGCCGCCGAGAATACTTCTACCATGATCTCGATTCCCAGCGAAGAAATGAAAGGGCGTATCATTGGCAAGGAAGGGCGAAACATTAAAACTATCGAAAAACTTACCGGATGTGAAATTATTATTGACGATTCCCCTGACTCCATCGTGATCTCCGGGTTTTCACTCATCCGCCGCCAGGTGGCCAAACTCGCGCTGGAAAAACTCATTGCTGACGGCCGAATTCAACCAGCCCGCATTGAGGAATTTGTGGATAAAGCCAAGCAGGACCTGTCAATTGACATCAAGAAGGCGGGAGACGAAGCGCTCTACAAAATGAGTATCATTGGTATTGATCCAAAGCTCGTCAATATCGTCGGTCGTCTCAAGTACCGCACGAGCTACGGGCAAAATGTCATGAACCATTCGACTGAAGTCGGGTATCTCGCTGGCCTCATCGCTTCGGAACTCGGCCTTGACGCGGCGCTCGCTAAAAAATGCGGTTTCTTCCATGATGTGGGTAAATCGGTTGACCATGAAACCCAAGGATCGCACCCCGAAATTGGCCACATGATCCTCAAAAAATTCAACATGGATGAAGATATCTGCCAAGCCGCTCTTACCCATCATCATGATAAACCGTATAACATTTATTCCTCGATTACCAAAGCCGCGGACGCCATTTCGGCCGCGCGCGTTGGCGCCCGGCGCGATACCTACGAACAATATATCGCTCGCTTAGAAGATCTAGAACGTACCGCGGGAAGCTTTAACGGTATTGAAAAGGTGTACGCCATCCAAGCCGGCCGCGAAGTGCGCGTGTTTGTACGGCCGAATGAGATTGATGACTATTCCGCCTTCCAGCTAGCCAAGGATATCGCACATAAAATCGAACAGGAACTCAAGTATCCGGGTGAGATTCGAGTATCAGTGATTCGGGAGACGAGAGTGGTGGAGTACGCTAAGTAATTGAAGGGAGACACGATACACGTAAAACGATACACGATCGAATTGTATCGTACTATGTGTATCGTGAATCATGTTTTTGGGTGTGGACAACTCATTTACGCTAACTATAGCCAAAAAATATAATCATGCTATAATAAATCAATAATAGACTATATTAGTGCCCCCACTAATCACTTATTCTTAACCCGCTGGTTCACTATGAACAAAGCAGAATTGGCCCAAAGTTTGGCCGAAAAACTCAATGTCTCCAAGAAAGAGGCGGAAGATATGATCAACGCGTTTGTTGACATGGTTACCACCACCCTCCAGAAGGGCGACGAAGTGGTTTTGACTGGCTTTGGCGCTTTCAGCGTCAAGCAACGCGCGGCGCGCACTGGCGTGAACCCCCAGAATCCTACTCAGAAGATCCAGATCCCAGCGGTTAAGGTTCCTAAATTCAAGGCTGGCAAGGCTTTGAAGGATGCATTGAAACAATAGGCCTCCTTCCGATAAACAAAAATCCCGTTCACCTAGGTGAACGGGATTTTTTATTTGACTGACCTTACCGGGCGGATATCAATACGCCCCTACTTTTTTATAAAACAGCTTCCTTCGCAGCCTTTGCGACGCGGAATTTTACCACTGTCTTAGCTGGAATCTGGATACTGGCACCCGTCGCTGGGTTCCTACCCATGCGCGCGGCGCGATGCAGCTTTACCAATTTTCCAAGACCTGGGAGCACGAATACTCCGCTCTTTTTAACTTCCTTGTACGCCATCTCGACAACGGCGTCCATGAATCCCCCGACGTCTTTTTTGCTCATGCCGGTTTTTTCTGCGAGCGCAGATAACACGGCTGATTTTGTCATGCCTGCCATACTTTTGTATGGTTAAGAATAAATAACTAAAAGTTCGACTTAGATAGTATACAGGTTTCTTAGGAAAAGCGCAATTGTTATAATACAAATTCACAATTTTTCCAAATAACTGCAGATTTTACAATTGATTTTAATTAGAGGTTGGAAGACTATTTTTCGCAGAGTTAAGCAATATTCATTATGACCGCTGTTAGCTTACTTGACAATTCGTATCCGTTCTGATAAGCCTATTAAGGCCAGTAATATCACCCGGCCACGTTGACTGGGAATGTCCAAAGGACGAAAGAGAGGAAATATGGCGATGGATAAGAAGGGAACAATCTTGTTCTACCACTACGGAGGCAGAACCCCTTTGGAGCCGCTCTTCGAAGGCGCTCTCCAGCTGCTCACTGGCTGGGATGTCAGCAACTACATCCCCGGGGACAACTATGGTGAGGAGGACAACATCTGTGTCATCCTCGCGGTTTTCGATGATGAGGGTGAGGATCCGGGCCAGGAAATCTACCAGGAAGTCCGCCGTCTCTTCCCGACCACTCCCATCGTCTGGTGCGACAACACTGACACCGAGCAGGAGCCCTGCATCCCCACGTGGCTGCAGAAAGACCGGAATGTCCGCTACTTCTTCGCCGAGGTCAGCACCCCCGTCAACGCCAACGAGTTCCAGGCGATTCTCCGTCAGATCATCGCCAGCGGTGAGCAGTACCTGGCTCGCCGGTAGACCGCAGTCTACCACCAGCTCCGGCGCGTGCCACCACGAGGCGCGCCGAGGGGACCGGCTCATTTCTTAACTCGTGGTCCCTCAAAGACACCTTTTTTGCAAGGGTGTTTTTGTTTTCAAAATTTGGTATAATCGAATTCGTGATTCGTTTCTATCTGTGACCATTCGTATGCATTCGTCAATTAACAAAACTCAGATCAAGAATTTCCAAAAAACTATTTACGACCACTACAAAAAATACCGTCGCGATTTGCCGTGGCGTCGAAACATTACACCCTATAAGATTGTTGTCTCGGAAATAATGCTCCAGCAGACGCA
>DATDTU010000033.1:0-3784 GCA_035290705.1 Patescibacteria group bacterium | reverse complement strand
CTCTCAGTCTCCTCCTCTGCGGAGGAGGAGCGGAGCCAACTGTCCCCTCGCCTCCGCAGAGGAGAGGGCAGGGTGAGGTCTCGCTCGTTCGCTTTTTCGCACTTTCGCAGTTTTCGCATTCCGCACATCACTCCACGAAATTTGATTTAAAATAAAGTGCATCTATGAATAGTAAAACAACCCTCTCCGTCTCCGAAGCGCGTAAACAAATTTTTGATATTGTCGACGCCGTGCAGGCGCCGGGGACGGTGTATATGCTCACGGAAAAAGGGCGGCCGAAGGCGGTGGTGATGTCGGCTACTGAGTTTGAATCGTGGGCGGAGACGCTTGAGGTGATGAAAGATTTTCCGGATTTGAAAAAAGATATTGCCGAGGCGGAACGTGACTATGCGTCCGGAGCCTATACAAAATATACTACTCTCAATGAGCTACTCGCTCGTCAAGGGTTAATCTTGCAAGAAAAGCCAGCTACCTATGCAGTACGTCGTTCGAGTAAAGCCAAGCGTGGAAAAAGAACTCGCTAATATTTCTTTGGAGGCGAGGGGTAGTGTCCAAGCGGCTTTGATTATGATTGCCGCCAATCCGTTGGCTGGCAGAAAGTTGCACGGCAAGCATGCTGATTTTCATACTCTTCATTTTTGGCCGCATCGACTTATTTACCGGATACACCGCCGCGAGGCAATGGTTATTGTCATTGGGATCGCTCAGGGGTAAGTGGTCGGTGTAGGGGTTAATACCATTACTATGGGGGAGGGAATTGTTTGTCAAAAATGTGGCAGCGATTATGTTGCTTTGGTTGAGTACAACCATTACCATCCGGCGCATTGTGATGATATTAGTGAGATTCGTTGCAATGAGTGTGGGGCGCGTTTTGGGAGGTGGTCGGGGCGGGAGCTCGGGGAGGGAGAGTGGGAGTGGCCGCCGAGGGGGAGATGAGGAAAGATGTAGAAAGTCTTGTACAACGTTTACTGTAGGGGCGGATTGCATCCGCCCTCGCCATTGCCTTGGGGATCATGTTGTGTTTTTAAATAAACTACATTCTATGTGGGATGATTTTTATCAAGAAGACGAAGAGCTTGAGGGAATGAAAATTGACTATTCAATTATTCCATGGTATGAACGGCTGCTCATGCGGTTTTCGCCCAAGCTGTTTTTGAAGTTGCACGCGAGTAAACTCGATATTAAAACGGACAAAATAGACTTAGCGTATAAACTTTTTGGTGAGGCGGCGCGGATAGATATCCAGCCACTTTCCGGCACTGGAGGGCGAGGATTTATTATTTCTTTGGATAATAAGTTTACGTTGTGGTTTTATCAGGATGGCGACCACTTTAAGTTTGATGGGATTGAGATGGGGGAGTATGAGAATGGGGAGGTGACAGTGTTTGATGGGTTGAAGGAGGGGAAGACATTGTTTAAGTAATATGCCAGTTTTCATTATTCCTTTTATTCCTCGCCCCGCGGATATGCCCGCTTGGCAGGATTGTGGTTGGCGGCGAGACGTTTGTGGAAAAAAGGAGTGTCGGTTATGTGGGATGCAGCGAAGAACGGAGCAGACGATTTTGCTCGAGGAGGCGCTTGATGATATTCCACAGATAGCGGCGGATAATGCACCACAGGAGAAAGAATGGGAACAGATGGGGAGGTGGGACGATGGGCTTGAACGAGACGCAGGCGGGTTTAATTTGTCGGCGTCGCGGGGGTTTGAACATTCTTCGTTTGGACGTAACGCCTTTGGAACTGATGCGTTTGAGGGGCCAAATTGGCAGAAATATCCTTTGTTTCGAACGTTGCGCGCGGTGCAGGATCGGGTATGGGCGATGTACAAGGAGGCGGATACAATTAAGGCATCATGGATTGAAACCGAAGCAGCGCACGACCTTATGTGGTATGTTAATCTGTTGCCCCCAAAAACGGGGCGACTGCTTGATGCGCGGAATGAACTCGATCGTGGGGACGAATTTGTCGATTGGGAATATGACTATATGCGTTATGTGTTGGCACAAAGTTTTCAGGTATTGGAGCGAGCTTTTTTGACGTTGCGTATGGTTGATGGTGTGCCAGAGGAAATTTTTAACATAGAGATAGAGCTGGTACCGTTAACAAAAGAAATTTTTGAGATTTAATATATGTCTTCCCCCGCGGCAATTCTCGAAGTCAAAACAGGCGAGCGACCCTACAAATGTATGAACAGTGAGTGGGTGGTCGATAGCGACGGGCCGATTATGTTTCGATTTATTTCCAAATTGTGCGCCGATGGACAGGTGGAACTGGTATTGTTTTCCCAGCGGCAGGATAATACGAAATTTATTTACGGAACGAGCACCTTTCCGGCGACAGAGTTTAATCGTGTTTGGCAAAGAACACGAGAGGCCATTTGGGAGATTTTTCCGGGTGTTAAGATGGAAGTAGTTGATTTCGCGGAAATGGATCGTAGCGCCTACACGGCGTTGCCGCTCGGGAAGATTGGGATACCGCTTATTCTTTTTAAAAGTTGGGTTGTGGGTTTGTATAATCGATTACGGTGGTGGATTGCTAAGAAGCCACCAAAGTAGCTTAAAATTTGTATAGACAAGTTTATTCTAAGATGTTAGAGTAAAACAATTCTTAGATTTAAATGGGATATATGGAAAAAGGAATCATAGTAAAATTACATAAAAACTTTGAGGATTTTGTTCATGAGGAGGATGGGGTTGAGTATTGGTTGGCGCGTGAGTTGCAGGGGTTGCTTGGCTACGATAAATGGGAGAATTTTGAGAAGGTGATAGAAAGAGCAAAAACGGCTTGTATTAACGCAAAACAAGAGCTTTCTGATCATTTTGCCGACGCCAGGAAAACGATCCCGATGCCTAAGGGTGCCAGCAAGGACATTCTCGATGTTAAACTCACCCGTTATGCTTGCTATCTTATAGCTCAAAACGGCGACCCACGAAAAGACGAGATTGCTTTTGCCATGACTTATTTTGCGGTGCAGACGCGTAAACAGGAAATGGTGGAGGAACGATTGGCGCAGTGGGAGCGGTTGCAGGCACGGGAAAAACTATCTTTGTCGGAAAAAGAACTTTCGGGAGTATTATTTGAACGCGGAGTAGATAGCCAGGGTTTTGCGCGTATTAGAAGCAAGGGGGATAAAGCGTTGTTTGGTGGGTATACCACTAGTGACATGAAGAGCAAGATGAGTGTTCCAGACAATCGGGCACTCGCGGATTTCTTGCCATCGGTTACTATTAAGGGAAAGGATTTAGCTAATGAGATTACGAATCATAATGTAAAGAAGGATACATCGATGCAGGGTGAAGCAATCATTAGCGATGAACATGAAAAGAATAATCTAAATATGCGAGAGGTGCTTACTAAGAGCGGTATTTATCCAGAGTCGCTGCCGCCGGAGGATATTAAAAAGCTGGAACGGCGGGTGAAGTCGGAGGACAAGAAATTGCCGAGAGTGGTGAAGAAATTGAAGGAGAAGAAGGAGGATTAGACCGCTGTTGAGGCGTTTTGTTAGAGCCAACTGGTAACATTTTGTAACCGGTTGCACCTCTTTCGTAAAAATGGCGAGCGGAAAATTGCCGATACCACCATTGTGGCGCTCGCGCTTTTGATCGCGGCGAGTGATCCGAAGGAGAAGCAGGTGATGGTGAAGTTGGTGACGAATTTGGTGGGGTAGGTTTAGAATTAAAAAAATTTTTTGTAGGAATAAAAAAATCACTCTAAGTGTAGAGTGATTTTTTCTATATAGTCATTATAAATTTGAGAAGGCCCGCCCCGAATTGTTCGGGGCGGG
>DATDTU010000032.1:0-4026 GCA_035290705.1 Patescibacteria group bacterium | reverse complement strand
GTTCTTTACTCATTTTTATTTTGTGAATTATCGCAAGTTCGGCTTCAATATCCCGGCGCAAAACCGCGAATCCGCGACGCACCGACTCTTCGGCTTCTTTAATTTCTTTGAGCATTTCTTTATGCCGTTTCCTGCCATGATAGGTGTGGAACAGAATATGGAGAATGAGCGCCAAGATAACGGCAATGGAACATATGACACCGACTAAATAGATTGCTTCCAAACTAATCCGAGAAGCGCCAAAAATAAAAGCGGTTTTACGGACAGTGAGTTCCACTTGGGGGCTCGGCGGACTAAGTTGGCTTCCCACTTTACTTTGCGCCCACAAGACATAATTACCGCCGGTAAGAAAGCCGCTATGCCGGTAGAACCACTCGCCTCCCTTTTGTGAAATAGTTGACTCACTTATCGTCTCACCGGTACTTACGTTTTGAAGATACAAAATAACCGTGGCGTTCTCTACATCCAGGTTACCGCCAACATAGAATATTTCATCATTACTAATATTTTTAGCAACGGTAGTTATAAGAGGAGGAACGAGTGCAACTGTCTCTGCCCGCGCGGTCGCACTACTCCAGAGCATGATAATAAATATAATGCCGAGTGCTACCTTTCCATATTTCTCGCGATATTTCTTGAGTTCATCCAATTGCTGCTGCACTGTCGGCGACAAATCTTTGGCTTGACGACGGTTAATGAGTTGCCGGTGCCAGCGTCGCACTCGCCAGGCAATGCCTGTGAGTAATAATAATAGAATGATGAGCAGTATCCAAAACCATTTCCACGGAATAAGGAACGAATTGCGAATTTGAATACCTTGATCTTGAATAATACGGAATACCGATGTAACAATATTCAAGCGCTGGGCAATTTCTTGAAGATTACCGGCCTTGTCGTAGGCTCGAACCACTACATCGTACGTTCCGAGCGGTAATTCTGGCGGCACGTAGGGACTGTTGACGTCAATAAAAAGCGGCTGAGTGGCCGGCGTGGTATTGCCCGCGGATGAACCACTCACTTTGAGTGGTATTATTTTTAATTCATAGTGGTCAATGCCCGACAAGGCGTCGGTGGTGCTGAATTGAAAGACGGGCTGACGGCGAGTGGTGCGGGCATCGGGAATAATTTCAATGGGAAATTTGGCGGGAGCGCCGGTATCAATCTTGAGGGCATAGTGCGTGGTGCCGCCCCACCCCTTATCCTTGAGCGCCTTGATATGAAAATAATGAATGCCGTCCGTTAAATTTCGATAATTGATGGTGGTTCGCGTGCCTTCCGCGATATCGTCGGGAAAATCTACTGGTTCGCCGTTTACAATATAACTATACCCATCAACATCCGTCTCGGCAGCCCATTCCAAAGCAGCGGAAGCATTGGGGTACCATTGGGTTTGGTCCGGATGCGTCTCTGAGGTCACAATAGGACCAGCGGGCGGAGGGAGCACGAGCTGGTAGACACCATTCGTCGTTTGTTTGAGATCGTCGGTCCCCTGACCATCGTTGAGCAAAACTCTCGAACTATCCGTGAATTTCACCACCGCTGTACCCACGGATTTGACGCGAAAGATAAGGGTTGTAATGAGACCATTGGTTACCTTGATACCCCCAGGGATACCACCTTGGAGACTGATTCGCCCATTCTGATTATCAACGTTCGGAAGATTTGTCCAAATGTTTATGATGGAATTGCCCGTTGACGGAGAAACAATTTGTAGTTTATCGGGGGGAAATGTAATACTCGTGCCAATCGTATTCACTGCCTCATTCTCGGTATTAAGAAATACCGAAACCGAAAAAGTGCTGCCGACGGTAAAGGTGCCAGTCGAAGGGCTTAAAACCAAAGAAGCGGCTTCGGCCGTAGAAATATTTCCTAACCCTCCCATGCTCCCCACGATACTCACTATAAGGATAATGGGAACCGACCAACTCAGACACAAGCGGGAGGTTATCGGAAAGAAGAAGGAGCGTTTTTTCTTTTCCTCCATACTAAAATACCAAAAAACAAACTTACGATAAGTAGTATACACAAAATTACGTACTTCGTATATTCCATTCCGGGTGTTCCCGCAGGCGACACCTCCTGTACTCGTACATTGCCGGCTTTATCAATCGCTTTCACATAGATGTAGCCCTCTCGGGTTTGATCGGTAAGTATATACGGGCTCGTAGCTTTTTTCCACGCGTTTTCATCCACTTTGGCTTCTTTAGTTTCCTGAATTTCGTAATAATCAATTCCACTGCCCTTATCTTGGGCTAAAAACGCGACAAACCAATCCCCTCCTCCAATATATTGATCACGGCCGACAACGGGCGTGAAGGGTTCGGGTGGGTTGGTATCAGTTGGAAACTCGCTGACCGTAGTGGTACTTTTGACATTCGGATTTAAGCGCAAGGTCAATGATTTAGCGGTGACAGAGGTGGGCGTACCAGCTCCATCGTTCAGCAGCACCCTCATGGTATCTAACCCTACCGTAACGGTTTTTGCTTCATTCAACGCTTGGGTTTGAAAAAGTATGGTAAAAAGATAGCCGTTGGTAACAGAGATGCCCCCGGGCGTTAGGCCACTAAACGCTAGACGCTCGGAAGTTGCCAAGGAAGCATCGGGACGTTTTACCCAAAAGGTGATCAGCGAATTTCCATCCCGAATTTCCTTTACTTTCAACTCCGGCGGAAGGACCACGGTTCCTTCCACGGCGTTAATTTCTTCGTTTCCGGTGTTCAAGAATAATTCTACCGCCACTTCTCCATTACTTCCGACCTCACTACTGCTCCCGCGCATTACAAGTTCGGCGGCCGAAACAACTTGTTGGGTTAAGACAAGGAAACTTAAACTGAGTGTAACGTAGAGGGCGGTTATAAAAAAATTTTTCATATTATCGAACTTGTAGTGAGTTATTTTCATAACTGGCTGAATGTAGCAAAAAATGGACAAAAATTTTTGGCCTGTCATTCCCGCGAAAGCGGGAATCCAGTCGCTCACGCTGTTGGCATAGTGATTGTGGATTCCCGCTTTCGCGGGAATGACAGTAGACGAGACTCGTTATGAGCTCAGCCTGTCCAATGATACATCATAATACTAAAGTCAATGAGATTGACGAATCTATCGCGATTAAGGTCAACCCCCTCGGGCGGGTTGGCACGATCGAACCAGTAGATTAAAATAGAGAAATCTACCAAATCCACTCGGCAATCCTGGTTGAAATCCGCAATGCCACTGCAGAGCCCTGGCTTCTTAGCGGGGACGGTTTTTTTACCAATCGCAAAAGGAATAGTAATGCTCCAAGGGCTCGTGGCGCCGAGCTTGTCTATGGCGCGAACGCGAATGGTGTACGAACCTTCGGGCATACCGTCGGTATCCAACGTAAAGGTATACTTTCCATCCTTATCGGTGGTAGTTTTGATAAAGACATCTTTACCTTCTGGGGTTTCAATATGGATTGATACATCTCCGGGAGTGACTGTTTCACCTTTGAAGGTAATCGGATCGCCTGGTTTTACTTCGCTTTTATCAAGCCCAATAGTCGGAGGGATAAAGATTCCGGAAATAAGCGTGATTTCTCCGGGACGGATGGTGACGAGGAATGTTACCGCGCTGGATTTTTCGCCACTGCTGTCGATGGCGTAGAGCGCGTACAGATAATTGCCGGGGGTCAAATCGTTGATGCGGATATCAAAGTTGCCCGCGCCGTCAACCACCCGGGTGGCGCTCTGTTGCCCATCCTGCACTACGTGCACGGTACTGCCTGGTCCGGTTTTGCCAATAAAGTGGACTCCGCCATTCGTCACTTTGATCGTATAGTCACTTTCGCTATCTCCCGAAGGGGGAACGTGCGGCGTAGCGGCTACGACCGAAGAAGTAACTATGGAATTTCCAAAGTAGTCGAGCGCGCGCACCACAAAATAATAGGTAGTGCCGTTTTGCAAACTGCTGACGGTATTTGTAAGTATGTTTCCTACATTGGTATAGCTAAATGGACCGTCTGAAGCTGCCCCCTGCCCTACTTCGTAACCCGTGACCGTAAAACCC
>DATDTU010000031.1:0-8949 GCA_035290705.1 Patescibacteria group bacterium | reverse complement strand
CTCCCGATTTGGGGAATTTTACGATGACTTGATCGGCGCGCAAGAAGGTTGTTTCGCACTCCTCGGGAAAATCAAACGTACCATCAATGGCGGTGGCGTTCGCGACTCCCACTTCCCGGAACCACACTTTGCCGCGATTTTTGCCAAAATTTTTACCGGTGATGGTAATATATTCTCCAGCAGCTCCGCTCGTTGGAGTTATTTCGGAGATAACGGGCGCGTCAGCCGCGACACCAGCCTCTACTTGAAAACGGATTCCATTGCTTTCCACTCCGCCATTTATTACTTTTACTCCCACTAACCCGGCTTCAAGCATCGGGACGTTCGCGGTAATGGACTGATTGGTCCAATTGGTGGTAACGGCACGGGAAGTACCAAAAATCACTGAACTATTATTCGTACCTAAACCTAAATTTTTACCATCGAGTTGCACTGATCGGCCGGGAATACCGCTTTTTGGAGTAACTTTACAAAGACCCGGCCGCACCTGATTGGTTACTTGGAATTCTCCCTGAAAACCCCAGCCGTCATTATTGGTTATATCGACGAATGAGCGTGGCGTGCCATTTACCGTGGTGGTGACCGTTTCGAGCCGCACTGGACCTTTGCCGATAGCTCCTTGCGGAACCTCGACAATAACTTCGGCGGTGCCCCAGGCGCTCGCTCCACAGGCAAGACCCGCTTGTCGCCAGTCGGTGGAACTAGGATTCGTGGTACTCGCAAAGAATATTTTGCCGGGACTGGCGCCAAAAAATTGACCGGAGATAGTGACATAGGTTCCAGGGGCACCGGTAGTCGGATCAACGTGAGTTATTTTCATGCGATCAACACATACTCCTTCTTGTTGCCCTTGGGGGATTTCACACCAGCCGCTCGCGCACTGCGCGTTGTTCGTACACTTGGTTCCGGAACAAGCGCGGCAGGAGCCGCCGCAGTTGAGCCCAGTCTCGTCTTCATCTTGTTTTTCATTCACACAATGTTGTGGGAGCGTCGTGATGGTTTCTTCGTCTATCCCTACTCCCCCTGCCCAGTCTTCGGCAATAGCTTCGAGCTTGAACGTACCGGGGGTTTGGCTCGTTACCCAAGGAAGGGGCAAAACATCACTTTTTCGGCAGCCGGCAAACGACTCGCTTTGAATAATGCGGCCATTTTCAGCAAGAGAAATATTTTGGATGCCGTTGTCATCGTTATATCGCAGTTGCACCGTCTGTACGCCTCCGGCTCCCACTGAATCGGCGGCAGTGGGTGAAAGAATTTCAATGGTGGGGCCGACGCGATCGATCCCCTCACCGGTCTTAAAGCGAACATCACCACAACGCGCGCCAAACGCACAGTTTAAGTTGAGTCCGCTACCGTCGCCGGCTTTGATATTATTCGGATCAGTAATTTTTAAAGTAAATTCAGTGTTGGCATCGAGACAATCGGAACCGTTATCGGTAGGTCCGCAATTATTTGCTACGGTGGGAGTAAGTATCGCCTTGCTCGCGTTGCTCGGGTGCTGTTGCCAATTGCCGTTCATTACCTGCCCATTACTGTCGCGCGTAATAACGATTCGTCCGTTCAGCGTATCGGCATCAATCGGTCGATTAAACGTAATGCTTGGGTGGATATTGCGGATACAAATGTCGCCGCCGGCTGGCCGAGAAAGGATAAATAAATAATTTGATCCGCCAAAGGTACTCCCTGACCCACTTCCTCCCCCACCGCCACCATCCGACTGGTTGATAGCATCGGTTAAACGCGAGATCACAAAACTCGTAATAGCGTAGGAGGAAAGAATAATTGCCAAACCAATCGCGCCGTTGATAAGCATCTTTTTGGCGGTGCCAACTTTTTCCTCGTTGCCGCCGGCGGTCATCCAGGTAAATCCGGCGTAGAGGACGATAATGAGCGCGAGGATTCCGAGGATGGTAAGGACGGTGCGGATAATACGCGCGATGACGATACGTAGATCTGTAGCCGGCAGTCCAATTTCATTCTGGAGTTCGGGAGTGAGTCCTAACGTAGGGGTTTGAGCCTGCGTCACCGCGAGCACCGCGAACACGCCAACGACCACCACGAAGGTGGTGATGCCGAAGATGAGAATATTTCGTAGCGTAGACTTAGACATGAGGTTATTTAGGGGCTGCTTGTCCGCATTTTTTCTAGACATGTATTCAGGGTACTACCGTTTTGACTATCCACTTCACCGTTACAACAAAAAGCCTGATTTTGTGGAGAACTGGTGACACTACAACAGTTGGCCGCGTTCTGATCGTTGCACGTCAGTGAGGCACCAGTAGCGGCGTTCAACCCGACTGGCCCTTTGCCGGGATAGAGACAGTTAAAACTTGTATCCAGCGCGTCTGAAGTGACGAAGGGGAAATAATAGGTTCGATCGGCGTCGAGGAAGGGACCGTGTTCCATGCGGGTGAAAGTGGTGTCGTCGGCGTTAAAACTAGATCGTGGTATTCGCCAAATTGGTACCGACTGAGCTGGTTTTTCTTCAATCTGAATACCGTTGTATAACGAATCCGTAAGCATGGGCTTACTGAAGAGCGCTGACCATTCCCTGTCAGGTTCAACATATTCCGCGTTGAGACCAGGGGCAACCCGCTGTAGATACGGAGAAACACTATCGATGTCATCAGTTAAGGTAAATGACCAGTAGTAATTGTCGTGGACTGGGCTAGCGGGATACGGAAATTCGGCGGTAAAGGTACTCGATACAAAATCCACTTTTTTGTTTTTATTACCGTCAAGCGCGTTACTCGCGATATCCATGACTCCCGAGAATGGATTGGCTTCAAACGAAGTCGCGCTGAAAGTTTTCGCGGCTTTGAGCAATACCTGGTATAGATCTTGGGTACAGGTGGCCCCGGCTTTATCACACACGGACATACAGTAAATTTTCCCTCCACAGGCATTCTCACCACACGGTTCAGACGGAATAAACTCAAGCGTCTTGTATCCGTTGGTTAAAACAAACGAACCTTCGGGAAGAGAACTGCTGTTACTTTTGATAAATATATTATTTCCCGTGACTTCAAAATAGCCATTGGTATTTGTAGCTAGATCTCCTTGAATACCAATCGGATCCATTGCTTCGCTAAAATCAATTTGGATTATCGTATTTTTTTCTTTCTGGCTATTCGCTTTTGGCAACACCTTATTGACAAAGGGAGGAGTGTTGTCGAGTTCAGTACTACAGGTGAAGCGCCAGGCATAGTAATCATTGCCAACTACTCGGCGGTCGAAAATGGATGGGTCGTTGTTAGTTGGATCATCAAGCAGCACATCTTTGCCAATCCGAACGTCATACGGGATATTGTCTTGGTCACTGCCGAGGAAGGTATGGGGTCGAAGGACAATGGTATATACTTTTCCTTGGCTGTCATAACTCGCGAGCACGGCCGCGGTGACACGCGTGCCGGTATCAACGCGGGTCACGGTGATCAGGTCAGTTCCGTCACGCAAGGTATCACAATCGGTTTTCCAATCCATGTTGGCGCCGATGTTAATACAATCTCCGAAGACGGTATTGCTGCCATCTTTCTGTTGGTTGGTGTTGACGATAATGCTATCTGGTTTAATGGGTCGGCGGAAGGTGACGATGATTTTGGTGTTTCTCGCTACACCAATTTGGTTGCGCGCCGGGTAGTGATCTTTAATAATTGATCCTAACGCGCCGCTTCCCTGAAAGTTTTGCTGCCCAGGCGGACCGCCGGCGCCGCTACCCCCGCCACTGCCATTGATGCCGAGGAGGCGCATGACAAAAAGGACGATGGAATAGGCGCTGAGAATGATGATAAGACCGATGACAGCGTTAACCAAGATTTTTTTCGCTTGAGCGATTTGTTCGTCGTTTCCTCCAGCTGTCATCCAGAGATACCCGCCATAGAGAATGATAATAAGGAGGATAATCCCCAGTAATCCCAAAACTATTCTGATTACCCGCGCGATAATAACTCGAATGTCGGTGGCTGGCAACCCGAGCGGTTCTTGGATCACTTCGACGCCGGCAACAACGGGGCTATCTGCCGCGGTTTGGGCGTTTGAGACGTCAATAGAAGTAAAAAAAAGCGCACAAAAAACCACTGCTATGAATAAAAACATACCAGTGGTTCGTGATAACAACTTTGGTAATGGGTTACTCCATTGAAGCATGGGACAATGGAAAGACATAATTCTTGAAGGGGAAACTAATTCTTTTTAGATAGTTCCTCTGGCAATTTGCCAATTTTCTTAAGGTAGGCCATTTTTGATGCTACGCGTAAGCGGTGTAGAGCGCTTTTGCGGCGCATGTTTTTACTCTTTTGGCCTTCAAAGAATTGGATCTTTTTTACCTGTAATATTTTACCGGATTGCTGCCAGCGTTTCTTCACCCGGCGCATGTAGGCTTCAAAGGATTCGTTTTTTCGGCGTTTGATTACAGACACAAGTTCACCTCCGTTTCTAAATTAGAAACAATGAATAAAATACAACGAACGTTGCAATTATACCTTTTTTTGCTGTTTCCGTCAAATAACATGTAGGCAACCTAGACTGATTTACCGAGCTTCTTTTTGAGGACTACCTCGAGTTTTTTCTGGTCGATAATTTCTTGTACTCCGGATTCCATGTCGCGGATGATAACGGTTTTGTCTTGGACTTCTTTTTGCCCTAAAATAAGCACATGGGATACCTTGAGGCTATTGGCTATTTCTAATTGATTCTTCAAAGAACCTTTGAGGAAATTAAAAGCAATTTTGATACCACTCCCTCGGAGTTCGTTGATAATGTGCAAAGCACAACGTTTGGCTTCGTCGCCGAGCTGGGCGAAAAATACTTCAAACTTTGCTTCCGCCAAAATTCCCGGATTAGTCTCCATGCGCTGCTTGAGCACCGCGACGGATCGCTCGATGCCAAGCGCCAGGCCGGCCGCGGGAGCTGGTTTGCCGCCCATTTCTTCGATGAGGCCATCATACCGGCCGCCGCCGCCGAGGGCGTTTTGACTGCCCTCTACTCCGCCCGCCGGCAAATCGGTCGCGTATACCTCAAAAACAGTATGAGAATAATAATCGAGTCCGCGCACGAGGGTGGGAGTGAGGATATACGGGATGGCCAACTCATCAAGATACTCGAGCACTTTCATGAAATAACTTTTTGATTCCTCTTCGAGCCAATCGATGATTTGCGGCGCTTCTTCCTTCACTGGCTGGCATTGCTCTTCTTTGCAATCAAGCAGGCGAAGCGGATTTTTGGTGAGACGAGCGCGGCACTCTTCGCAGAGGTAGCTGCGTTTGCTGCGGTAGTAGCTCGTGAGTTCATTAATATAGCGCTCGCGTTCTTCGAGCGTGCCGAGCGTGTTGATACGGATTTCTACCGGAATGCCGAGATCTTTATAAAAATTGTAGGCAACCAGAATGAGCTCAGCGTCCACCGCCGGCTCTTTGGCGCCGAGGGTTTCAAAACCGACTTGAAAAAATTGGCGATACCGTCCGCCTTGGGGGCGATCGTGCCGAAACATCGGTCCCCAGTACCATACTTTGATTGGTTGCTGCTGGTTCCAGAGTCCGTGCATGGTGTAGGCGCGCACGACCGCAGCGGTGGCTTCGGGACGCAAGCATACCTTACTGCCGTCGCGATCTTCAAAAACATACATTTCCTTATCTACCACGTCCGTGCCTTTACCGATACTGCGAATAAAAAGGTTCGCCTCTTCGAGCACGGGCGTTTCGATTCTGCCAAACTGAAAATAATCCGCCAAATTTTCGGCGGCGTGATAGAACGCCTTCCAATATTTTTCATCCTTCGGCAAGATATCGTGCATCCCACGCAAGAGCGAATAGGTTTTTTTGGGTTTTTCTTTTTCGGCTGCGGGCGCCGGAAGAACTTTTTTTTCTTTCTTAACTGATTTGTCGTTACTTTTGGAATGTTTCATTTTTTTTGGCATACCTTATTTTAATTTGTTACGATACACGATACACGTAAAACGATACCCGATCGATTTGTATCGTTTTACGTGTATCGTGTATCGTGTATCGTTTAGACTGCGATCTGTGAAGATCTGTCTTATCCCGCCGCAGCGGGACCCCGCCTCACGGCGGTGGCAATCTGTTTATATCTGTTGCCGCGCCTTCAGAGATTAAAGTCAGGAGTCTTAAATGTTTGCATGCGCGAAAACGGCCAGCCTCTAAACCACGCGCGACCGACGATGGCGGTGCGATCGATGGGGCCGAACCGCCGCGAGTCGTAACTGTTGGGGCGATTGTCTCCTAAAACAAAGTATTCATCTTTTCCGAGCGTAATATTTTTCTCTCCTACTGTTTCGAGTCCCTTATCCAAATATTTTTCATCTACCGCGATGCCTTCGGGATACTCGGCATTGTAGACAGTAACCTTTCCCTCGGCTACTTTTATCCTCTCCTCTGGCAAACCAACAATGCGTTTTAAGAAATACTCCTTGGGGTTGCCGGGGTAACGAAACACAATGACTTCGCCTCGAGTGGGAAGCCGAAAACGGTAGGTGAGCTCATCGATAATGAGATACTCATGATCGTAAAAATTTGGCTCCATCGAGGCTCCTTTGACATAGAACGGTTTGAAAAGGAAATAACGCACCAAGAGAATGGTAATGCCCGCGAGTGCGACGATTTTAAACAATTCTAAAAAAATGAGTCCGGCTCCTCCCAAGAAACGTCCCGCCCATTTTAAACCTTCTTTTGGAGAGTTATTTTCTTCTTCCATAGCCCCATTAGTATATATGATTGTGGGTATCTTGGCAAATCCTGGGACATGATACACGATACACGCAAAACGATTCACCGAGTAGCGGACATCACAGGCATTCAAGCACACAAAGCCCTTCAATGTGCGGAGTGCGCGGAAAAAAATTGTATAGTTTCCAGTATATGGGACGGTAATGCGGCAGAAGCATGCCGATATCTCGAGCCTGCGTATCGAGGCCACAGGAAAGGTAGATAATACGCTTTGGTAGTACGGCCGCTATCTTTTCCACGACTTTTTTATGCAGTCCGACGCGGGGTGGGTCGAAAATAACCGTCGTGTCGGGTTCAATGTACTCCAAAGCTTGTTCGGCAAGCGCGTGCTTAACTTCAATGTTACGAATCGTATTGATTTCAATATTCTGCCGCGCTAGTTCTACCGCTTCCTTGTTCTCCTCAACGAGGACAGCCTGTTCAATATTTTTATGGAGCGAGAGACCAATCGAACCAACGCCGGAATAAAAATCAACCACTTTGCCGCCATTCACGAATTGGCTGATGTCTTGGAGCGCTTCGGTGAACACGGGGACATTGACCTGAAAAAAACTTAACAATCCGAAACGGAGTTTGGTATCAAGCAATTTGGTTTCAAGAAAATTCTGTCCGGCCTCGTACAATAATTCTGTGGGTACGGAAGCTGGGGAACGAAAGTCAGAACGATACATTTGTAACCCTACCAGCTCAGCGTCGAGCGGAAGGATGGTGTGAAACGCGTGAGGGTCTTTGATGAACAGCGCGAGGGCGGAGTGGCCAGCGCTGTCGCTGCGCGCGATAACACTTTTGAGAACGTTGCGTGGTACTTGTTCCTGGTTTAACCATTCGAGCAACGTACGCGTAGCGCGCAAAATTTCTGGCGAAGCGAGCGCGCAATCCCCTATTGGTCGCAATTGATGCGTGCCGCGCGTATGGAAGGCTAAGTGAATTTTATTATCGGTGGTAGCAAAAAAATTGTATTCCATCTTATTGCGGTAGTGATGTTGTTCAGTGCCGTTTATCAGTTCTATATTTTTCAACTTGATGCCACCATTTTTAAAATATGTTTCCAGCGCGATTTCTTTTTTCCATTTTGTTTCCGCTTCCTGGCTTAGCACTTGCCAAGGGGAACAAGACAGATAATGGTCTTCTACTGAACTTATCCGTTCCGGGGCAGGTGTAATGACTTTGGTGACAAGACCTTCCATGAAATTCTTTTTTGATTTGGTAACTTCAAACTCTACCTCTTCACCAGGTAACCCGCCCCAAACAAACGCAACTTTGTTGCCTACCCGACCAAGCCCCTGGCCGCCGAAGATAAGTTTTTCTATTGTGACTTGAGGCATAGATTTTAAAACAGGGTGTCTATACCCTGTTACTGTGGGTCCGAGAGGAGTTGAACCTCTGACCTCCACAATGTCAATGTGGCGCTCTAACCAACTGAGCTACGAACCCAAATGTTTGAGAATAGTTTCTATGTGGGCGATTGAGGAATCGAACCTCAGACCTCGTCATTACCCGCCCCGAGGCGGGCGCGCTCTAACCATCTGAGCTAATCGTGGGCGTGCGTGGAGTCGAACCACGGACCTTTACATTATCAGTGTAACGCTCTAACCAACTGAGCTACACGCCCATTACTTTTATTTTTTCTTTACATTGTCTTTTAACCACCTTCGACCACTACTTGTCTTGAGAAACTTTTCAAATTCCATTGCGTCTTTTCTAGTTAAAAATTCTTTTACAAAAATTATTTTCCACGGTCCCTTTTTGTAGGTGGTCCTATGAAATCTCGCTTTTCCAGGCGAGATGTCATTGTGCATTTCAAGACGTTCCTCTGTATTATCTGTATTTCCTGTATAGTGATTCCCTTGCTCGTTTTCAAGAACGTAAGCGAAATACATATTACCTAGTCATTACCCGCCCCGAGGCGGGCGCGCTCTAACCTCCGCCAGCTGGCGGATGAGCTACATGCCCAATATTTATCACCACAAGTATAGCAAACCATAGTAGAAAGTCAATATAACCACTAAACAGACGAGTGTTAGAAATGGCTGTTTAGTCCGTCATATACAGTAGAGTTTACGGCGTATAGCCAAAAACCAATGACCACGGAGGATGTACCGACCATGCTGATGAGAGCTTCACCCGCCCACGCTGGGCAACTCCTTTACCTCGTGATGGAACCGCGTCCCGTCGATCAGGAGCGTCTCGGCCTGCTCGCCAACGTGCT
>DATDTU010000030.1:0-5779 GCA_035290705.1 Patescibacteria group bacterium | reverse complement strand
CCGATCTACCGTGCATGCCTTTTTGGACGGTGACCATTTTTTCAAACTGCCAGTAGTCTTTGGTGGGGAGCTTAATACCTTGCTCATGGGCCAGGGTCCAGAGAATCGGCGCCGCCACGGCTCCTCCCATGTGACTGTGAAGGTCAGCGAGCGGTACTCGTTCGAGAGACTTCTTTGTGATGTTAGGCTTAGGCATACCCCGTTAGAAGTGCCAGAAAACAAAGTTCTTAAACCGCACGCCAGTTGTACATTCTCTAGTGACCATAAATTTACTGAGATACTGGGAATAAGGCACAAACTTCTAACGGGGCATAGGAGTTAGGAGTAGTTTGGCGCTGGCGTATCAATGGTGATTGAGTGCGGGTGACTCTCGCGTCGTCCGGCTTCGGTAATTTGAATAAACTTGGCTCGTCGTTGGAGCTCCGGTATAGTTCGGGCGCCGACGTAGCCCATACCTGATCTTAAGCCGCCGAGAATCTGAAATACCACATCGTGGAGTGGTCCTTTTGTTCTGGTGAGGCCTTCCACGCCTTCAGGTACGTACTTTTTATGCCCTGCTTGGGCGTAGCGATCAGAGCTCTGGCCGACGTTCATAGCGCCCAAGGAACCCATACCGCGGTAGCGTTTGTAGCGTTGGCCGTTGATGGTGACCGTTTCTCCTGGAGCTTCATCAGTGCCCGCCAGCATAGAACCAAGCATCACCGCGTTCGCACCGGCCGCCAGAGCTTTGACCACATCGCCAGAGTACTTCATGCCGCCGTCGGCAATCACCGGAACGTTCTTCGTCCGCGCCACCCGAGTCACGTCCATAATAGCCGTGAGCTGTGGTACACCGACTCCGGCTATGATGCGAGTAGTGCAGATGGCGCCTGGGCCAACGCCGACCTTAATAGCGTCGACAAAGCTCACGTAGGCTCGCGCCGCCGTGGCTGTCGCTACGTTGCCAACGATGAGCTCAGCGCGTAAACGACGCTTGAGTGTTCGAGCACTGGCGACGGTTTGGGGTTTATGAATATGAGCGGCGTCGAGTACAATGACGCTCGCTCCTGCTTGATCGAGCGCCAGGGCTCGATCGTGGTCAAAGGGTCCCACGGCTGCTCCCACCATGAGGTTACTTTTTCGTACGGCCTTCACCATGGCCACCTGCTCGGCCACCGTGCAGTTGCGGTGGAGGACGCCGAGTCCACCTTCTTGAGCCAGGGCCCGAGCCAATGGTACCGTAGTAACCGTATCCATAGCTGCCGAGAGAATGGGGGCAGGAAGCTTCAGGCGCTTGGTGAGTTGAGTGGTGAGGTCGGCCGTAGCTGCTTCAATATTTGATTCTTGGGGGAGAATCAGGACATCGTCGAAGGTGAGTCCAAGGGGGATGGTAGGCATACTCCGTTAGGGGTTCTTCGTTGAGCAAGTCCTCGTGAGGTAGGTTGTCTTGCGAGGGTTAGTATAGACTCGTTGCATATAGGTCTAAACAGTAAGCAGATCTCTAACAGGGTATGGGCGGCCGGTGGTGTCGTAGAGTATAAACGAAAACCGCCTCGTCGAACAGGGACGGCTATGGTTTACATGGGATTGCCTTCCCGATAGGACTCTAGGTGCAGCTGTGAGACTTCCACAAGGTCTGAAGGATTGCGGCCGAGCTTGTAGATCGTGTCCGTTGAGTCAATACGACGACGCATACCGTCTTTGAGGTAGTAGATATTTTTTGTGCTCGGGCTTCGTATCAAAGTGGCATTGGGGTAAGCTCGAATATCTAGTTCATCAACGACCACAATATCTCCCCAGAAATTGTCAGCATAGGAAACAAAAACCGTCGGGGAAGGGAGGTCAAGTTTCAGCCACTGCCGAGCTGAACGCGGATAGAGGTAGTAGACAGTTGCGTTTTCGGGTGAACGCAACAGTCGAGCGTCGGGGTACTGGTTGAGTGTGCTCCACGGCACTGTTTTGACGTTACGGAAGTTATAGCCGTAACGCGCAAAGGCAGTGGGGCCGGAGATATAGTGTCGGTACCCGTTCGCATAGATGGCGTAGATGTCAGACGTACCAGCCGGACGGTACAGGGCTACAGCGGGAGTGTAGGTGATGGGTTTTGGGGCTTCGGCGCCAAGTACACGGCCTGAGGGGTTGCTGCCAGCTTGCTGACCCGGCAGACGGGTAGAAGTTGTTGCTGTAGAACTGCGTCCATTCATGAAGTCGTTGAGTGAACACCACGAAGGGAGGGGGTGGAATTCGAGTTGAGTATTGATATCGAACAAAATAGCCGCACCATCGGGCGCTCGATCGGCGTAATAGAGATCAAAAACGTGGTAGCCAGCCCCCAGGTTCATTTGGCCTTGCCGAGGTTGGAGCGTCATTCGATTATTACCCATATCCATGATCGTTGTTCCATCAACAATGAGCCATGCATCGTCATCAGCAGCAAGAGTAAATCCGTAGAATCCATCTTGGGGAGCGAGCATGGCCGCTCGCCAGTGCACGGCGAAGTTCGATGGATCGCCAGTCCTACCTTCATTGATGGGAAAAAAGTTTGAGAACAATATGTTTGAGTCTACGCGACCAAAAGACAGGTATTGGTTGGTATACCAAGGGTTTTGGCCACTCACGGGGCTTGGTATTATTGTATTGAATCCTTTGTTCATTTTTGGGTCTGAACTCAGCAGCTTGTTCATACCCGGGTCAGCGCTTGAGAGGTTATAGTAGTCGCCGTAGAATCCCCGCTCAGTGTTGTAGCTACTGCAGTCAGATGACGGGGTGATCGCCGCTTGGACACTTTCCGGACTCAGTACCGCATACGAAAGCGTCGCAACCAAGAACCCCATACTCACGAGAAGGGTAAGGGAAGAAATCGGCGAGCTGACTTGGTTCCTGATTGTAGTCATCTGGTTCATGTAGATAACGGCGTAGCCTAGCACAAAGATGAGAGATTTGTCAACACGCACGCACCCGTGCTATGTGTTGTCATGTGTTATGCAGAAGTTAAACGATTAGTCGCAGGTGGAGGGTAGCGGCTACTTTCGTGAGAGCCACGATTGATTGCCCGTCACTTATGGCGCCGTGATGTACCAGGCGGGCGGCCTCGCGCAGAGGGATAACCCGCATCGCATCAATTCCGTCTTCTGTTTGTTTGTGTGTTGGTGTCAGGGTGAGGTCACGTGCGGCGTAGATGTACCCCCAATCGTCGCAAAATCCATTTCTGATTTGGAATCGGCCGCAGGCTGTCCAGCGCTTGGCCTTGAGACCTGTTTCTTCCCAGAGTTCACGTTTGGCGGCAGCGAGTGGGCGTTCCTCTTTATTCATACCGCCAGCTGGAATTTCCCAGGAGTAGATATTTGTGGGGTAGCGGAATTGGCGCACGAGGTAGACTTCATTTTTGGGTGTGAGGGCGACGATAAAAACAGAGTTGGGGAGGGAAACTATTCCGTAGATGCTTTTTATTCCATTTGGTTGCATAACCCTATCTTCGCGTACCGTAAGCCAGCGATTTTTATAAACGCGGCGAGAGTCGAGTTTGCGCCACGGCTTTTGTTTATTTGTTCCCATGTTTTAATTAAAAGTTCTACGTAGCGTCTCGATAAGTTTATTCGCGACATCCTCACCAATTTCATTCACTAGGTCAGTGTTTGGCTTGCGCGGCCAGCTCATGTCCTTAAAGACCGTAGCCGTAAAGGTTTTATCTGAAGCGTAGCGAGGAATGATATGGAAGTGAACGGACGGATCAACCATCATGAGCATGAGGTAGTTTATTTTGTCGTTTTGGAATAAGCTTTTAAGTTTTGTTTCTACTTCTTTGATAATGTTTGGCAGCTCAGCAAAACTTTGCTCCGAAATTTTAGAAAAGGCATCAACCTCGTCTTTGCAAAGCAGAATGAGAGATCCAAGAGTGACTTGTCTCTGGCGGTAGAATAGTGCCCAGTGCCCGTACTCTTTGACTACTGTCTCCGGATATCCGAAGTTTTTAAGTGTTTCATTAAGCATAGTGATACGGTGTTTACTAGTGCGCTCAATGAGTTTGAGTTGGAACTTGTTAATTTCAGAATTGCGGACACTTGTTGGACTTTCTACTTTAACTGTATGAAGGTTGATTTTCTTGCGCCATATTTTTGCTTCATCCACTTCTTAGCATCCTCAACGATAAAATCACCGTGTTTATTATTTGGAGCAATTACCAAATCAATAGACCAACTTGTATTTGATTTTTTGTCTTTAGTTTTAAGTAGCAAAATAAAATCTACATCGGCTGGCCTTTTCTTTTTGGTGGTGAAACTGCCCAATAGATGCACCGATGATATTGGTAAAACTTTTTCAATCTTTTTGACTATCTGGTTTGAGTTTTTCCACATCTCTTTTCGGTAGCGTGAGGATAGGAGTTTTTTGGGTATGTCATTTTTCATAGATTGTAGTTTTAGTGTAAGTATACCTAGTTTATTATGAATTGCAGTATTCTTGAATTAGTCCGAACGCATTTCGCCGCCGCAGGCGGCGAGGAAGTCCCCCCGCGAAAATTCGGAAAGGCGGCGGAGCCGCACCGCTGACAATTTCAAGTTTTTCTTTGGCGGCATTCTTTTATCTAATTTCTGAACAACTACCATTTTGAAAAACCGTACTTAAACCAATCGTAGCCATTTCTATGTATTCACGATTACCCAAAACTTTAATCATCATACCACTCGGATTGCGAGGTTGTATATTTGTGTATATTCCGCTTGAGCCAAAAATTGCGTCATATTTATCGAATCCTTTTGTATCGCAACGAGAAAAAGTTTTATTTGGGCGATCCAAAATCAGGTATACGATTGGCTGGGAAGGCGTGCAACTTGTTCCATCACAATCCAATCGAGTTTTGGGCGTACATTGTAATTTTTGCCAAGTATCAACCGTTCGGATATCCTCGTCAATTTGCTTAAAAGCGGCATCCATTTCTTCATCATCGTTTTTGGTTTGCTCTATGGGCGTAGAAGCACCACCAGATTTAACTTTTGCTAATTCTTGGCTTTGGTTGTACCAAAGAAAACCAAAAACGATAACAACAATTACTAGGACACCGATAATTAAATTTTTGTTAAGGTTTGTCATCATATTTTCAAAATTCGGAATCGAGTACATGACGAGTAGTATCAATCTCGTTCTGGAAAAAGTTTTGATAAAGCGTGAAATTTTGTTCCGAAGATTCGGGATTGGTATTTATCAGTTGTGGTTCACTAACAGAAAAAGTTTGTCTACTCAAAATCCAGTAGTCGCCTTTATTTCGTCTGATTTGCACCGTAACGGTTTGAGGGTGAACCACAAACATTTCGAGCCATTCGTTTTCCGAAATCTTTTTACCAGACATTCTGTCGGCACTCATTGTATTAAGGAAAACGGTAATTACTTGAGGATACGCTTCTTTTCCTATTTTTTCTTTCGCCTCAAAATTTCGCGCATAGGTTTCCGAATCATCAACCTTTTTATATTTTTGGTCAGAGACAATAATGCTCTTACTGGATGTTTTAACCAAATATTGATTATTCTGCGAAAAATAAAAATAACCACCAACAACCGCGGCAAGAATAATCAAGACAATCAGTACTTTTTGAGTTTTATTATTCATAAAAAATTTTCTTCCCCCAAAATTAAAATATGGTTCGAGCCGATGTTTTTCTCCGGGTTCTTTTGCGGTTTTGAGCGGTGCGGCTCCGCCTCCTTTCCGAATTTTCGCGGGGAGATTTTTTCGCCGAAATGCGTTCGGACTAACTCAAGAATACTGCACCAGAAAGGAAAAGTCAAAGAGTTTTGGTTCGCCTCGCTT
>DATDTU010000029.1:0-7308 GCA_035290705.1 Patescibacteria group bacterium | reverse complement strand
GAACGCTTTAAAAGCGTCTCCTCCGAAAACACGCTGCCGCTCTTCCTGCACCTCGAAGAAGCCTTGCAACAAAAAGAAATTCAGGTATACCTCGCGGATGCCCCCACTCAACAAGTTATTGAGTCCTTCGGCTGGAGCGGCAAAATCCTCCCCACCCTTCCCGGACAAGATTATCTCATGGTCGTAAACTCCAATATCCAAGGGGCCAAAAGTGATGCTAAAATAAAACAGCTTATCAGTCATCAAACGGTTATCGAGGACGATGGACGTATAATAAATACGGTGACTATCACTCGTGAACATACCGGGCACAGCGAAGAGGGGCTTTACGGAACCACCAACATCGACTATCTGCGTCTCTATGTGCCGAAAGGGAGTAAATTACTCTCTGCCGATGGGTTCACCTGGCCAGACGAAAAAGCGTTCCGTGTGCCAGAAAATTGGTATAAAAAAGATGAAACGCTGGTACAGCTTGAAACCGTAGTGGGAATTGATGCTCACTCCGGAACCAAGATTACGAACGAGTTTGACAAAACCAGTTTTGGAAATTGGGTGGTGACTACGCCCGGACAAACGAGCCAGATCCAATTCACGTATCAGCTCCCCTTCCTCACTTCCTCGCTGCAAACACACGGTGCCGCGGAGTGGGGAAAAGCCATCCTCGCGTCAGAGCCTCCGCTTTCCTACCAACTCGTCGTGCAACGTCAGTCCGGCTCTGAAAGTTTGTTTGAGAGTCAAATAATTCTACCCGACGCGTGGCAACCAAGCTGGAGGGATAATCCACAGATACGCTTAGCGACCAATGGCGCGGTAATTGACCCAACTCCCCTACACAAAGATACTCTCTGGAGCCTATTGGCTACTAAAAAATAAATACTTTTTTTATTATCTTAAAACCTATGGCCGAGGAAACCCCCCAATTCACCGCTAAACCGCTCACCGAGGAAGAACCAAAAAAACCGAGTCGCCGACGGGTGAGCGCTCCTCCCCGCACCAGAAAAAAAGCTGCGAAGGTTGCTCCTCCAAAAATAACGTTCGCGACCGAACGGGAAACAAAAGAAATCAATGAATGTCTAACAAGTATCTACCGCGATGACAATGGCACGCTTCCTAACATGAAAGAAATTAAGGTGCAAAAAACCCATCCCGTGCTCCGCGCCTTCACCTATATTCTCGTTATGGGGAGTTTGCTCGCGCTCGTCGCCTGGGCCGGCCTCTTCTTTTTCCCTCAATCGGGTCGTTTCTCTGCCGATCGCGTAAGCCTGGCCGTTGATGGCCCTTCAGCCCTCACGCTCGGAGCTACCACTACCTACACCATAACCTATACCAATAACCAAGACATTCCCTTGCATGACGTCACCTTGCAAGTCACGTACCCCGCTGGCTTTCTCTTTCTCTCTAGCTCTATTCCTCCCAGCAATGCCGGACATAACGAATGGAACATTGGAACGATCGCCGCGCAAAAAAGAGGTGTCGTGAGTATCACTGGACAGAGCTATGGCACGCTCAAAGAAGATCAATCATGGCGAGTGTTCCTCAACTATCAACCCGAGAATTTTAAATCAGAATTGCAAAAAGTCGCTACCCTCAACACCGCCATTGCCTCTTCGCCTTTGCGCGTCACCATCGCCGGCCCCGATAAAAGCTACGTCGGCGCTGAAGCAGAATATACCTTTTCAGTAGTGAATGAGAGCACGTGGATACCCAGCCGCCTCGAACTCGCTCCCGCTATTCCGAGTAACTTTGTCGTTACCACCTCTACGCCGCCATTAGATAAAAATAATAGATGGATCATCAAACCGCCGACGGCTTCTACCTCAACCACCTCCACCCCCCCTCTGGCGAAAACTACCTTTAAAATAAAAGGCAAGTGGGGAACTGGTGGAGAAAATAGCGGCCTCATAAAAGCGGCTCTATTCTTACCGGCCGTCGGTACCGACAAAACTTTCCAAGTTGCTCAGTCGGAACTTACTACTGAGATTGCCAAAACGAATCTCGATTTAAATGTTGCCATTAACGGATCGCTGACTGACGTGGATAGTAAACCCGGAGACCTCTTGAACATAACCCTGCGGCTTAAGAACACCAGCAATAAGAGCATGAAAAACGTCGCTCTCGAGCTCGCCTTCGAAGCTCCTTCGGTAAAAAAACAAAGCATCCTCAATTGGCCGGAAGTGGTGGACGAACACAACGGCACTATCCAAGGAGATCAACTAAGCGACACGATCCGCCGCGGCCGGATACTATGGAACAACAAAAATATTCCCGCGCTTAATGAACTCAAACCAAATACCGAAGTATTGCTCGACGTGCGCCTGCCCATTCGCGACGCGACTAACTTCGATCTAAGCGATCTACCCTCCCACAAAATACAGGTACTTTCAAGCGCCATCTTTTCCGATGAAAAAGGCATAACTCAAACCGCCCACAGCAACCCGCTCGCCATCACCCTCAATTCCAATCTAGCGTTTGAAACTCGCGACCTGGTGAGCACCAGTGAAGGCAAAGAAGCGCACGCCATTACGTGGGTACTCACAAACTCATTCCACTCCCTCAAAAACATCAAGCTCGTCGCGACGTTATTCGGTGACGTTACGTGGAAACAAAACGGCGCTGTGAGCGCCGGAGAGATAACCTTTAATGGTCAAGACAAAACGGTGACCTGGAAAATCTCCGAAATGCCGGAGAGCGTGGATGTGTTAAGCTTCCCCTTCACCGTAACCATCAATAAAAAAGATCCCACCCAAAACACCCTCGTCTCCAAAGTTCGCATCGAAGCCGAAGACACCGTCACCGGCAAAAAACTCGAACTGCTGGGAGAAGAGATTTCCTTAAAACCCTAACTCTCACCTTCCATTAATAAATCACCTCCGGTATGGAGGTGATTTATTAACCAAATATCTCAGAGTAAGTAAAAGCACCCGGGGTCTGGGGCGCCAGCTGTCTTCCGCCTACGCTAAAGCTTCGGCGGACAAGGGAGCGGCGCTGTGCCCGCCGTAGCCTCGCGGCGAAGGTGGGAGTTCTGCCGCCCCAGCAGTTTTTTGGTTACTTTTTTGCTGCCAAAAAAGTAACACGCTGGCCTGCTTCGAATAATGAAAACGAAACAAAAAACGTCCCAGAAGGACGCTTTTCTTTCAAAAAGAAACTCACAATATCTATTCCAAAATCCCATCCAAATTCACATCATACAAAACCTCTTCCTGGAGCTGACGATACTTAATAATCTCTTGTTTATCAAACCAAATCTCAATCTCCCGCTCCGCTTCCGCCGGCTGATCGGAACAATGCGCCAAGTTGCGCACCGCGCGTTCGCTAATGTTAGAAAGTTCATAGGAGTCAACAGTAAAATCACCGCGAATCGTTCCCACGTCTGAGGTCAACGGTTCCGTGGCACCCACAATTTTTTTCACGATATCCACCGCCCGATTTCCTTCCCACACCATCGCTACCGTCGGACCACACGACATAAACGAAACCAGCGCGCGAATAATGTCTTTACCATATTCTACCGCTGGTTTTTCTACCGACAAACCAGCCGCGGTGCGATTTTGAATGGTCCGCTCGCCTTTGGTCAAATACCAAGCTTCATCCTTGTCATAATGCTTCCACAGCCGTTTCTCATCCGCCACAAATAGCTTCATCGCGACCAATTTCAAACCCGTGCGCTCAAAACGCTTAATAATTTCACCGATCAAAGAGCGCTGTACGCCATCTGGTTTGATCATGACGAGGGTCCGCTCGTTTTTTGGATGCATAGAGGTTGTAGTTAAAGTTGCCTTAGTATAGCAAGAAAACGATAATAAGTCAATATATCACCGCCAACCGAAATGCCACCTGGCGCGTGACGCGGTCTACAATCACCAAAAGTCCGGCAAAAATGAAGCCGCCGGTAGTAACATCGCGCTTAAAACAATACTGCTTTATGGTCTTCAGAAACTTGTATTTTTTGGCTGGGGTAATGGATAAATCGTTCGCGAGCTCCCCCTTCCGCCTCGTCTTCACTTCAATGAAATAATAATCGCCGCCTTTGGTGGCGACGACATCAATTTCCCCGGTGGGGGTATAAAAATTACGCTCAATCACCCGGAACCCTTGCCGATGCAAAAACAGGCAGGCTTGGTCCTCGCCCCACTTACCAATAGTTTGGTTCCTCCCTGGCGACATATACTATTTATTCTTCGGCAAATACTTTTCTATCCGTTGGCGCTCGCGCTGTTCTTCCCGAAGCTGGGGCGCTCGTCTCAAAAGATAATGGACTATTCTGTATAACCACCAAATAAAAATGATATCCCAAATCGGGAGCCAAAACCGCCATGCCAAAAACGACACGCGCTGTTGCCGAAAGAACAACCAGAGAAGACCAAAAAATCCGAGCGTAAGGCCAAGGCTACTAAAACGAGCGAGAGCAGTGCGGGTAGGAGCGTCGTTTTTAAAACGCATCACGACGCGCAAAACTATTCCTGCTACGAAAAATGCTAGAAAAAATAGTAAAAATCCCCAATACGTCCACCCCTCCGCTCCAGCCGGTTGACTAAACCAATAGGAACTGGTCAATAACTGTTGCCAATTAACCATAGGTGCTACTTTTTAAATATTAAACAATAATGATGTTCTCCCATCGCGAACGCGTCTTCCTCAACTAACCCCAACTGAGTGAGTAGCTCACTGACTGCTGCCTTATCCACCATCTGCTGTTTCGTTGGACCGACTAAACCAAGATTGCTCTCCCAAACCACTACCACCAATCGTCCACCCTTTTTTAACAGCCGCGCTCCTTCCGCTAACGCGCCTCTTTTATCGTCAACGAGAAACAATACATTGACAAAAAAACAATTATCCAAGGTCTCTGGGGGGATGGGCGTACCGCCCGGAAGCTCGATATTAGACCAAACCGTTTGCACATTGTCATACGCTTCGGAACGCGCGCGGCTCCTGATACTTTCGAGAATGCTTTTGACTACGTCCACCGCGTACACCACTCCCTGTTCCCCCACTACCCGCGAAGCCGGAAAAACGAAGTGCCCCGTCCGGCCGCAACCCAAATCCGCGACGCGCATCCCTGGCGCCAAAGCTATTTTTTCAAACACCGCGTGAGGATCAAGAAGGGCGCTACCCGCGTGGGTCATAGAGGTTACCTAATAAATAATTTTCCGATCGTGCCAAAGAGAAAACCCTGAAACAAATTTGTAATCAGTAAAAACCCCACAAAGATAAGCGCGAGACCGATGAGCTTATACAACAACCGGCCTCCCCCGCTTGTCCCCAGTTTCGCTTCCGCCCAAGCGTTCGTGCCAAAATTCTCAATGAGCCACTCAGTCTTGATAATCATTCCAATCCCCACCAGCAAAAAAAGTATCCCTACAAAATAACGCATATGGTTTACCTCCTAATGATTAATCACCCTAACGTTGTGCGCGGGAGAGGATTCGAACCTCCATAACCTTGCGGTTGCTACCACCTCAAGGTAGTGCGTCTGCCAGTTTCGCCACCCGCGCAATAATTATCTGTGTAAAATCTCTTTTTTAATCCATTCTTTACCGATGCCTGATTTTAAATACTTTTCCCGTTTTCTTGCCTCCGCTCTCGTTGCAAATTCTTCTGTATGAACAAGCTCAAAAGGGCGATACGGTGCGGTTGTACGCTCCCTTCCTTGCTGGTGCTGTTTGAATCTCCTGTCTATCACATCAGTCAAACCAACATAAATATAATTTCTGCTAAGACTATTTAAAACATACACATAGTACATAATCCCTCCTTAAGGTAGTGCGCCTGCCTGCCGGCAGGCAGGTCTGCCAGTTTCGCCACCCGCGCGTACATTGACGATTCACGATACACGTAAAACGATTCACTATCAAATTTTGTATCGTTTTATGTGTATCGTGTATCATGTTTAGAATTTTCGGTTCCTCCCCACCACCATCGTAATCTTACTATGCGCCAGTTTAATCTTTAGCTTTATTTCCTTGGTTACTTTCCCGTCCGCCTCCACCACAAACGGATGCTCGGCGTGAATCTCCATTTCTTCAAAGGGAAAAATACTTGGCTCCTCATAGGTATACCCCCACCACCGCCCCTTTGTCAAGGGCCGTAAAAATGCCTCGAGCTTACCATCTTGGGGGTGCACTACTTCCTGATGAGCATCTTTTTTGTGCCGCTTCCAATAAAACGGTTGCAGGTTGCACACCACCACTTCCATCATATCTTTGGCCGTCACCTTAAACCGTTCATCATAATATACTTCAATTTTCGACGGTAATACATGAAGCTGAGAAACAAAGTAGCGATTATTTACCCACCCTACATCCAACCGTTCGAGTTTCCGTCGTGACAACACCTCGCAGGCGGCCGCTCCGAGCGGGATGCCGAGTACCTCAGCGATCGTATTATTTGTTCCAATCGGCAAAAAACCAAACACACAGTCGGATGTGGCGCCCCGCGACAACACATGGCCGAAGGTTTGATCATTGCCAACAATAACAATGGTCTTAGCGCCCCGCCGAATTTCTTCATCAATGATCGGCTTAGCATCAATATAGTTGTTCAAACGAAGTATTTTCCCCGCGATGCCATAGTCAGTTAAGCTTACCTCAATGGCTTTGATGGTTGAAGCGTGTTTTTTGTCACGTAAAAAATTGTCGTAAATGTAGACATACATAATCAGTGAAATGACCAATGACCAATTACTAATGACCAACCACCGTCAGGGCAGAATCAAGCGCCGATTATTCAATGACCTTCGTTTATTCTTAAACAACTGCCACACCACTCACTTCCTCTGCTTTTCTCCCCGCTCCTCTGCCTGATCTCATCGCCTTAACTTCTCCAAGGTCTACCCCGGGCATGGTTAATTTTCCGTACAAAGCGGCGCCGGGTTCCACGGTTAAAATTTTAACGTCAATGTCGCCAAGGATTTTGGCGGTGGAAGTGAGCTCCAAGGATTCTTTCACTTTCATATTTCCCTTCACTTCGCCCGCGATTCTGGCGCTGCCGGCTTTGACATTGGCCGTGATCTTGGCGCCCTGCTCCACAGTCAAATGACGGCTGGTGGTAACGCTTCCGGAAACAGATCCTTTTACCACGATATTGCCTTGAGACGCGAAATCGCCTTCCACGTGCACTGACGGACCCACTATTGTTTCCACCTCATCATCCGTAAAATTCGGCGCTTCCGCCACCCCATCCATTAAATCTTCGCTATTTCCCAAAGCAATGCGAGGAGAAGCTTTTTGAAAAATCATATTAACAAGTTAAAATTTAAAAAGTTAACGTTAATGTAAATATATATTACACTATTTATATCAAACAGGG
>DATDTU010000028.1:0-5731 GCA_035290705.1 Patescibacteria group bacterium | reverse complement strand
GTGTTCGCGTCGTCTGGTTTAACCAGCCGTTTCTTACGAAGATTTTGAAAGCGGGGGATATGGTTTCTTTGTCTGGTGTGGTGAAAGGGGATATGTTGGGGAGCCAGTTGGTGAGTCCGGCGTATGAGAAAATTAACATGTCGACAAGCGAGATCTCCCCTCCTGTCCCCTCCTCTGCGGAGGAGGGGAGGAATCGTCCCTCCCTTCCGCAGAAGGGAGGGCAGGGTGGGATCCTGTATGCGTCTGCAGACACCGCCAACACCGCACGCCTTGTACCGATCTACCCACTCACCGAAGGAATCACCGAGAAACAAATACGTTTTTTAATGAAGCAAGTGCTTCCGCTCGCGAAGGAAATTACCGAATGGCTGCCGGAGAAGGTGTTAGACGGGTATGATCTAATTCCCCTGGCCGATGCTTTGCGCGGCATTCATTTTCCGGAAGACGAGATTGATCTGAAAAAAAGCACCGAACGGCTTAAGTTCGATGAATTGTTTTTGATTCAACTCCAAGCCGAACAAGCGCGGCTCGAAAACCAATCGTTTACCGCGCCCGAGCTTACGTTTCACGAACCAGAGATCAAAGATTTTGTCGCGAAGCTCCCCTTCCAACTCACCAAAGCGCAGAAAGTAGCGGCGTGGGAAATTTTGCAGGATATTGAGAAGCACACGCCGATGAACCGATTGCTGTCGGGGGACGTGGGGTCGGGGAAGACGGTTGTCGCGGCTATGGCGGCGTATAATGCGGCGCTAAATGGGTATCAGGCGGTGCTTATGGCGCCGACGGAAATATTAGCTATTCAGCATTACAATTCACTCTGTAAATTACTAGGAGAATCGGTTAAGGTTGCAATATTGACGCATTCAAAATTTTCAATTTCTAATTTTCAATTTTTAAACAATTCTAAAAACGGCCAACGTAAGGAATTATTGAAAATGATCCAAGCTGGTGAGGTTCAAGTGATTGTAGGAACACATGCATTGTTGTCTGAAGGAGTGGATTTTAATAAGTTGGGATTAGTTGTGGTTGATGAGCAACATCGTTTTGGCGTGGAACAGCGTAAGGTTATAAAAGAGAAATCCGGCTTCGTCTCGTCCGACGAGACTACGCCGGATAAAGTCAGGCAACAGACTCATTTCTTGAGTATGACAGCGACGCCGATTCCGCGGTCACTTGCGCTTATGCTTTATGGCGACCTCGATGTTTCGGTGATTGGTGAATTGCCCCCAGGAAGAAAAAAAATTATTACTCGCCTTGTTGAACCGGCAAAACGGGAAAAAGCATACGAGTTTATTCGAGAGCAGGTGAAGACGGGGAGACAAGTGTTTGTTGTTTGTCCATTGATTGAGGCGAGCGAGCCCTCACCCTCCGTCCCTCCCCCATTGGGGGAGGGGAAACGATCCCCCTCTCCATTTGGGAGAGGGGTAAGGGGTGAGGGCTCGTTGGTTGGTAACTTGGAAAAAAAATCAGTGATGAGCGAATATGAAAAACTTTCCAAAACAATATTCCCCGATCTCCGCGTCGGTTATTTACACGGCAAAATGAAACCGGCAGAAAAAGACGAAATAATGAGTAAGTTTTCCGCCAAAGGCGGATCCGCTCGCCACATGGCGAGCGGAAAAAATCAAGAACTCGACATTCTTGTCTCAACATCCGTAATCGAAGTAGGTGTCGACATTCCGAATGCATCAGTCATGATGATCGAAGGCGCTGATCGGTTTGGTCTTGCACAGCTCCACCAATTCCGCGGCCGCGTGGGCCGATCGGAACATCAATCGTACTGTTTATTATTTACCGATGCTGACTCGACTAAAGTAAAAGAGCGTCTGCAGTATTTCGAACAACACACGGACGGGTTTAAACTCGCCGAGAAAGATTTGGAAATTCGCGGTCCGGGAGAAGTGTATGGGACAACGCAAAGCGGTATGATGCAGCTGCGCCTAGCAAAGCTCACCGACCGAGACATAATTAAAAAAGCTCGGGAGGCGGCGAAGGCTGTTGCTCCCGAGCTCGGGAAGTACCCATGTTTAGAGGGGAGAGTGGAGGAGTGGAGGGAGAGAGTGCATTTGGAGTGAATTACGTAACACATAACACGTATCATCCACAACGTAGCATTAGGGCTCCTTCTCTATATCGTTACGTAAGCCCTCAATAGTTTTCCAGAGCATTTTTGCGATCTGCTCCTTGCAAGAAAACAATTTCGTATATTCCTCTGCACTGATATATTTAAGGCAAGCGGCGAGGTAAAAAACGTAAATGGACTCTTGCAGAGAGCCAAAAGAAGTTTCGTAAAAATTCAGCATTACTTTTTTCTTACTTCTGCCAAAGCCTTCAACATAGTTTAACATTATCGAGAGGAGCGCACGTCGAACTTGGCTTGTCATACCAAATATTTCTGACTTTAGAAATTTTTCGCTCACTTTATATCCGAGTAAAATATATTCATGAATGAACTGCTTTAATTTTTTGTGAAAAGTTCCCTCCCTTTCCATATTGATATGTGATACGTGTTACGTGTGAGTGATAAGTTGTTGTATATTCTTCACTTCAATTATTCTAATTTTTTGAGAAATTTTTGCCTTCGCCCCTGGGTTTGTAATCACCCGTTTCAGCCCCAAATTCTCACACTCTTTAATTCGTTTATCCGTCTGGAACACCGGCCGAATTTCTCCTCCTAACCCAACCTCCCCAAATACCGCGAGATCCTGCCCGAGCGGTTTATCTTTGTAGGCGCTCGCTATAGCTATGGCGACAGCGAGATCAGCCGCTGGTTCATCGGCAGTGAGTCCGCCGGCGATATTAAGGTGAATGTCATATTGTTCGAGCTGCAAACCAGCACGGCGTTGCAGTACCGCAATGAGTAAGTGTAAGCGATTGGTATCGAACCCGCTCGCTTTGCGCGTGGGATAACCAAAGGCAGTTTTGTTCACAAGCGCTTGTACTTCCACGAGTATGGGGCGAGTTCCTTCCATGAGGCAAGCCAGTACATTGCCGGGAGTATTATTGCCGCGATCAGCCAGGAACGTCGCTGACGGATTTTTTACTTCTTGTAATCCACCGTCAACCATTTGAAAAATTCCAACTTCATCCGTGGAACCAAAACGGTTTTTTACTGTTCTGAGTATTCGGTAAAAATGAAAACGTTCACCTTCGAGGTAGAGCACGGTATCCACCAGATGTTCCAATGTTTTTGGCCCCGCCACCATTCCTTCTTTCGTCACATGTCCAACCAAAAGTAGCGCCGTTCCCGTGAGTTTTGCCGCTTCCAAAAGTTTCGTAGCACACGCTCGTACCTGGTTCGGCCCTCCTGCTTCCCCCTCCACCTCCGCCGAGTAAATTGTTTGTATCGAATCAACAATCGCGAATTTCGGTTTTGATTTTTGAATCGTCGCCATAATCGTCTCAACATTCGACTCATTCGCGAGTTGTAATGTCTCCGATTTTATTCCCAACCTGTCCGCCCGCAACTTAATTTGCCCCACCGATTCTTCGGCCGAGAAGTATAACGTATGTGGAATAATCCCCGCGGTTTGCAAGGCCAACGTCGATTTACCAATGCCTGGCTCGCCCCCGAGTAGTATCAAACTCCCCGGTACAACACCTCCACCCAGCACCCGATCCAATTCCGAGATTCCCGTTTGGATCCGCTGTATATCTTTACCCTGGATATCTTTCAATCCCACCGTTGTGGCCGGAGAGTAGGCATTCGTATCGGTTTTAGCTTTCAGCTTTTCGATTTTAGCTTCAATTACCGTTCCCCATTTTCCACATTCCAAACATCTGCCCGTCCATTTGGTGTACTGAGCGCCACAGTTACTGCATTCAAATTGAGGAATATTTTTAGTCATAGAGAAATTATAACCCCGTCGGGGCGACGGGGCAAGGGGGCAGAAATGGTTGAATAACTTTAGCAGTTGTACCCTGGTTTGCAGATATCCGGTTGATAGGAGTTATAAGCTCGTCTTAATCTCTGCAGTGTTTTTTCGCTGTAGGGTTTGCCTACGCTCACCACTTCAATTTCAGTGGTTAACCAGCTGGTATCTTTGACAAAATTGGATTCTCCGCGCACCCCTAAATATAAATCAAAATGAGTTCCCACAATGCCGCTGCCTGTATCCGTAACAGTAACAACACGATCACCAACTTTTAATTGACTGCCTCGCGGGAAGCACGAAGACGCCGCGATAGTTTGTCCGGGTTGGTGGCACCATTTTCCCACGCACGCATCGCAATACTCCGTTCCTCGTTCAAAAAACTTGCACGCGTGCCAGGTTCTTTTTGACGTTATACACATTCTTCCCTCCGCCGTATTTTTCTTTCCTTCCGGGCAACCGCATTCCATGGCAATTTCACAAAAGAAGTCGCCCATTCCTTTGAGACTCGGATCACTGCCTTTGTAAACACCTTTATAGTCCGATACGATTCCATAGTCGGCGGCGGGAATTCTAAGATAACTGGTAAACGCGCCGGCAAATTTTGTTCCTGGTTTCAATTCCGGACATTGCAAAAGGTTGGCCGCCTCAAAATCACCTTTGCCTTTGGGAAGTTTTGCTGTCGCGGACGGAGGGCGGGCGACTGGCGCGTGTCCGGTATCGGGAGTAAACGTTCTCTCTGATAAAATTTCACGGTCCACGAATTGCACATCTAGTGTTCGTAAATTTATTAAATCGGGATTAATTATATAAAGAATGGTATATGAACTCCACAGAATGAATAGCCCGACTATAATTTGTCCAATCCGATGATACGCCTCTGTTTTTCCTTCCCCGCCACCAGACATGATGATAGCGAAACCCTGTTGTATCATCATGGCTACGGCCACGATACTCACAATAGCCACGCCGAATTTATAAATGGCGGCGAGGTATTGAGCTAAATAAGGAATGTGAAGGATAGTGCGACCTTGCGCGTCGGTGGAAGAAGTAATTTTATCGCTAAATGTCAACCCTGGAATACGGATGCTTAAAACTGGTTTTAAGCCCTCAGCCTTTAGCCGAGTGAGTTCGCGAGTGGCCTGGTGATCGAAAATAGCATCCCAAACGCTCGCGTTTTCCGTCTCTACCGGCAAATGTACGTCTTGTTTTTTGGTGCTCAAGCAATAATCCAAATCATTCGGACCATCGTCAATACATTCCCATTTTCCTCCATCAGTCGGAGAACCATACTCCTCGACACAATCCCAGTCATCGTCGCAATCACAGAACCATTTGTCATCACCATTAGCATCTTCGAGAGAGCTTTCTTCACAATCATCTGAACGACACTCTTTATCATTGTCAGGCTTACACTGCGTGCCGATGTGAGGTTTTACTTGTTGACCTTGCTCCGCGTTCGCTAGGGGAACGGAAAAAAAAGAAATAAAAATGAAAAGAAAGAAGAGTACAAGCAATCGTTTAAAAATTAGGCTATTCATAGGAAAGTTTCTTATTCTGCTTTGTATACATACCAGAATCCTTCGTTATCATTGAGTTGGTCGAAAGTCATGAGTCTAATGGCTTTTTGATCGTTCGCTCCCGGATCACTGACCGTCACGTTGCCTTTGCCGTCAAGGCCGGTGAGCACCATATAATGTCCGCGGTAGGTTTTCGCGCCCTTGTTGCCTTGCCCCGTGCAGTTCCGGCAAAGAAAGATAATTGGTTTTTGGGTTTGTAAAAGTTGTAAGGCTTCATCTTTGCTAACTTTTTTTCCCGTAAAGGTAGACCACGGACTTTGTGAAAGCTTTTTTATGGTG
>DATDTU010000027.1:0-5869 GCA_035290705.1 Patescibacteria group bacterium | reverse complement strand
ATCCGCGATATTAAAGCAGAGTTACAAATACAGCTTAAGCAGTTTGAGCAGGAAGGAAAATTACTTGAAGCAGAGCGCATCAAGCGTCGCACGAATTACGATGTCGCGATGATAAAAGAAATTGGCTACTGCAATGGCATCGAAAACTACTCTCGGCATTTTGATTGTCGTTCACCCGGGGAGCCGCCATACACTTTACTTGACTACTTTCCTCATAAACGCGGAACTACGCGGAACGAACGCGGACAAATCGCGGAAGTAACAATTCCGGATTTTCTTACCATCATCGACGAGTCGCATGTAACGGTTTCACAAATTCGCGGGATGTATAACGGCGACAAAGCGCGCAAGGACACGCTCGTTGAGCACGGATTTCGTTTGCCGAGCGCGCGAGACAACCGTCCGCTCAAGTTTGAGGAGTTTGACGCACGGGTAGGGCAGGTGGTGTATGTTTCGGCAACGCCGGCGGAGTATGAGATGAAGGTGAGTAAGCAGGTGGCGGAGCAGGTGGTAAGGCCGACGGGGTTGATTGATCCGGAAGTCATTGTGAGACCAATCACTTCATCTGTCATTCTGAATGAATCCGCCTCGCGGCGGAGTAGTGAAGAATCTCTGTCGCAATCGCCAGCCGGACAGAGATCCTTCGCTCGCGCTCAGGATGACAAATCGAAGCGAGGCCTATCCCAAATTGAGGATTTGATTATTCGTATCGAAGACCGCATCAAACAAGGGGAGCGCGTGCTCGTGACGACGCTTACTAAAAAAATGGCGGAGGATTTGACGGAATATCTAAAAGAAAAAAAAATTAAAGTGGCGTATTTGCACAGTGATATTGATACGCTCGAACGCATTGAGATTATTACGGATTTGCGGTTGGGGAAGAATGACGTGATTGTGGGGGTGAATTTGCTCCGCGAAGGACTCGACATGCCGGAAGTTTCACTCGTCGCTATTCTTGATGCGGATAAAGAAGGGTTTTTGCGGAGCGAAACGAGTTTAATTCAAACCATTGGCCGCGCGGCGCGGAATGTGAATGGGCAGGTGGTGTTGTACGCGGATAACATAACTGGCTCAATGGAGCGAGCGATTGGTGAGACGCAACGGCGTCGAGAAATTCAGATGGCATATAATAAAGAGCATGGGATTACGCCGAAGACGATTGAGAAGACAATTAAGAATTTATTGGAAGAGTTTGGAATTGATAGGACAAGAAATCAAGAAAATCCCGCCACAGCGGGATCCCGCTCGCGGCGGGACAAAAAATCAAGAAAACAAGCACGAGGTGGAGTGCTGGATCTGGATTTGAAAGGGGATGGGCGACCGGTGGAGGAAATTGTGAAGGATAAAGAAGCGCAGATGCGGGAGGCGGCGAAGAAATTGGAGTTTGAGCTCGCGGCGATTTTGCGGGATGAGATCAGAGAGTTACGGACTCGTCAGAAAGTGGGTTCGCAATCAAAATTAAAAACGAAGCGAAGGGAGAAAATTCAGGAGAAATAGAATCTCGTTCGCCGAGGCGAACGAGATTGTTTTTGGGGAAGCTCATGCCGGAGGTGGGAGGGAATTGTCGGCATGAGCAGGGAGCGTCGCGGGCGGGTGGTCCTCGTGGAGATGAGACAGTATGGTGAAGAGGTCGACCAGGAGGCCACTGTAGAAATAGGCGGCCAGCAGAGGGGAAGAGACGAAGAAGAGGAACAAGGGAAGGAAGGGTATCATCGCTTCCTCCGCCCGGTACCCACCGCTCCGGACGGATCGTACCGGTGGCAGATATAGGCGCCGATGAGCAGGACACTCCGGATAGTCAATAGCGTTACCGCTATCAAACTCCCAGCGAGGTGACGCACGTGACGACGCATTGGTCCTCCTTTTGTTAGGTAGCCTACGGGGAAAGCATATTGTTGTCAAATGTTCAGGTTGACAATGCCAAGTCGATTGGTATACTGTCTACATGTTCTTTCTATTTATTAATACTATGACCCGCAACGGGTCTTTTTGGCATTTGTATGTCTGAAGCATATAGAAATAGGGTAGAGGAGTTAACAGAGATCCTGCGGGAGGCCGTAGATACTATTATAAGGAGAAAAAAATTTAGCTTAGATGATGCGAGCGACGTGTATTTTACATTAGCAAAATTAGAAGAAATGGGTGTGGGCCTTGATGATTTAGGCTTTAACAGAAAAGATCGAGAGTTACTCGATGAGATAAGGAAAGATTATTTAGCTAGGGAACATTAGGATGTGGTATGCAAGATAAAATTGTTATTAAGGGCGCGCGGGAACACAATCTCAAGAATATTAATTTGGAACTTCCGCGCAACAAGATGATTGTGTTTACTGGCCTTTCTGGCTCGGGAAAATCGAGCTTGGCTTTTGATACTATTTTTGCCGAAGGGCAGCGGCGGTACATCGAAAGTTTATCGGCGTACGCGCGGCAATTTCTTGGAGGAATGCAGAAGCCGGATGTGGATGAGATTGAGGGTTTGTCTCCGGCTATTTCGATTGATCAGAAAGCGCACAGCGCGAATCCGCGTTCCACAGTCGCGACAATTACGGAGATTTATGATTATCTCCGGGTTCTGTTCGCGCGGGTGGGGCAGCCGTATTGCCCGATGGATGGGACGAGGATACAGAAGATGACGACGGATGAGATGATTGAGCGAATTAAGAAAACATTAAAACAAGAAAACAAAAAATCAAAAAATCAAAATGAGATTGTTGTTCTATCGCCGGTCGTGCGAGGAAGGAAGGGAGAGTATTATCAGATGCTGTATGACATTTATAACTCGGGGTATTTAGAAGTTCGAGTCGATGGGAAGATTCATAGTTTACGGGAGCGGATTGTTTTGTCGAAGAATGAGAAGCATACGATCGAAGTTATTGTTGACAAACTGAGTGCTAATCCGGAAATTTTAAAAACAAAAGAAAACCAACAACGTCTGGGTGAAGCGGTAGAGAATGCGGTGGATTTGTCGAACGGACTTTGTACGGTTATTTATCCAAATGATGAAGAACATATTTATAGTACTGAATATTCTTGTCCGAAGGATGGTTTTAGTTTTCCGGAGATTGAGCCGAGACTTTTTAGTTTCAATAGTCCGTATGGGTATTGTAGTTATTGTACTGGTTTGGGCACTAAAGAATTGTTCAGCGAGGAAATTTGTTCGAAGTGTCATGGCAAGCGCCTAAATGATACTGCTTTGAGTGTCAAAATAGCGGAGAAAAATATTTGGGAGGTGACGAATATGAGTATTGCGGACGCGCGGAAATTTTTTGCGTCGGTGGATATGGAGCTTGAGGAGACGGAACGGGAGATTGCAGGTGCGGTATTGCGCGAGATTAGCAACCGGTTGCAATTTATGTATGACGTTGGTTTGCATTATTTGACGCTCAATCGTAAGGCGGGGACTTTGTCTGGTGGCGAGGCGCAGAGAATTCGTTTAGCATCACAAGTGGGAACGCGATTAGTTGGTGCGCTGTATGTTTTGGATGAGCCGACGATTGGGTTGCATCAGAAAGATAATGATCAGTTGGTAAAAACGTTGCGGAATTTGTGTGATGTGGGGAATACGATTATTGTGGTGGAGCATGACGAGGATACGATTTTGGTGAGTGATTGGATTGTGGATATTGGGCCGGGGGCGGGGAAACATGGAGGGGAGATTGTGTATTCGGGGCCGCTCTCTGTCATTCTGAGCGGAGCGAAGAATCCCTTAAAGCAAGGGTCAAGGGATCCTTCGGTCGCTGCGACGCTTCCTCAGGATGACAAATTGAAGGTGAAAACAATTGGTGACCCCAAAAAATCTCTCACCGGCAAATACCTCCGCGGTGAACTTAAAGTTGAAATTCCAGAAAATCGTCGCAAAGTAGATCGTGCCACACCGAAACTCAAAATAAGAAAAGCGGCGGAGCATAATTTGAAAAATATTGATGTGGAAATTCCGTTGCGTCGGTTTGTGTGTCTTACTGGCGTGTCCGGTTCCGGCAAGTCAACGCTCATGCATGATATTTTACACAACGCGATTACCAATAAGTTTTTCCGAACTGACCACCACGTCGGCAAGCATTTGGAAATTACCGGCACGGAATATATTGATCGAATGATTACGATTGATCAATCGCCAATTGGTCGCACGCCACGTTCGAATCCGGCGACGTATACGAAAGCGTTTGATCATATTCGTGAATTGTTCGCGTCGACGCCGGAAGCGAAGATCCGCGGCTATAAGTCCGGAAAATTTAGTTTCAATGTTCCTGGCGGCAGATGTGAAAATTGTGAAGGACGCGGGACTCTCGAGATCGAAATGCATTTTTTGCCGAGTGTGGAGATTGTGTGCGATGTGTGTAAGGGGAAGCGGTTTACCAACGAAATTTTGCAGGTGCATTATAAAGAGAAGAATATCTCGGATATTTTGAATATGAATATTGAGGACGCGGAGGAATTTTTTCGCGATATTCCGATGATTGAAGACAAGTTGAAAATGTTAAATCAAGTCGGCTTAGATTATTTGACTTTGGGACAGTCGGCCACCACTTTGTCTGGTGGCGAGGCGCAGCGTATTAAGCTCAGCAAAGAATTATCGAAGCGGGGGACGACGAAGACGTTGTATTTACTTGATGAGCCGACCACCGGGTTGCATTATGATGATGTGCGGAAGTTGGTGGATGTCCTCCAGCGACTGGTGAGCCAAGGTAATACGGTGATGGTGATTGAGCATAACCTTGGTGTGATTAAATCGGCGGATTGGATTATTGATCTTGGCCCTGAAGGCGGGGATAAGGGCGGCGAAGTGGTGGCGGTGGGGACGCCGGAAGAGGTGAGTAAAAAATCCGCGAGTTTTACTGGGCAATATTTAAAGAGAGTGCTAAGATAAAGTTGTTAAGCTTTATATGTCTTATCCATTACCATCCAATATCCCATGGGTCGGATTCATAAGAGAATCGTTTGCAATTCTTCGTACGCGAACGCTGTTAAACAGGACTCTTTTCCATGTTTATTACCTCTTTTCTTTCTTAATCCCAGTATCTTTGGTTGTTTATCATTTCGACGATTTTTTTCCAACTTCGGATTGGTTGCTCGGTAATTTGGGAGGAGAAAGTCCTTTGTTAATTCTTTTTCTCTATGTCATTTTCCAGTTAGTATTTTTGGCATACCTGTATTTTGTTATGGCCAGATTTTTTCCGGTATCACCACACGCGGTTGGAAAATTGTTTGTCTTTGAACTTATTAATATTAGTATTTTTTTGTTTCTCGGTGGTTTAGAATCGTTGCAAAATGCACTCATAACAAATGGAGCTATGCTTATGGCTGCTTTTTATTTTGTGCTATGTGCTCTATCTGCGCCGCAATTCTTATTCGCTCGCGATCCTTTTTCTGGAGAGCGGCAGTCTTTTTTTGATGTGTGTGTCATCGTTTTTCTAGGAGTATCTATTGGTTATATGTTCGGTAAAGTACTAGTCGTAATTTTGTTAAACAACTTATACTCTCTAGACAGTTTTACTAGCCGATTACTCTTCGAATTTTATTTTTTGATCGCTCTAGTTGGAAACATCTTAATGGTTTTGCGTTTGCGAAAGCAGTATAGGGTGTTAACCGGATAGACTAAGGTAAGTTGATGGATTAGAAGTGCGTAGGCGGACGGGGTTTATTCACCCGTCCGCCTTTTTGTTGCGCCATCGAACACATCACTGCTCATCGGCAATAGCGATCTCGAGCACGACGCGGTGGTCGCCGATTTTGATTTCGGCGTGGCCGTTGGCGTCGGGCGTGACTTCGACGATGAGGACCTCCTTTTCTGGGGGCGGTGGCTGGTCGTGCCCCCAGCCGGGTGAAGAACGAGCGTGGAGATATTTTGTCACAGTCAGGTCGAACCGCA
>DATDTU010000026.1:0-2531 GCA_035290705.1 Patescibacteria group bacterium | reverse complement strand
CGCATGTACTGTTCAATTTCCTTGCGCACATATTCCGAACTCGTTTCCAGATGCTTCTGCATAAGGTCCCGAATGACCCCTGTAAATGAAACTTTCTTCCCATCAATTTCATATATCTCTTCACCAGTACCATAGAGTACCAAGTTGAGCGTGTCCGAAGAAAGATCCGCTACCGGCGTATGTACCGAAAAACTATGACGGTCCCCCACCTTTGCCAAGACCTTCTGATACCAATTCTGATTGCCGGTAATTCTGGTCCACGGTTGGATCGCTCCTTCCGCCAGAGTCAGACGGGTATTGGGGATAACCAAATTCGGATCAACCTCCATGGTAACCCCGAGACCGGTACAGCGCGGGCAGGCGCCATACGGACTATTGAAACTAAAGCTGCGCATGTCGAGTACCGGCAAAGTACGGCCGCACTTCGGGCAAAGTCCCACGGTTGAATACAGTTCACTCTTTTCGTCGGTGACTAAAAGCGCGAGACCATTACTCAAATCCACCGCCACCTCCACAAAACGCGATGGATCTTCTTTTTTAATATTGATAATCTTTCCCACTAACAATGCCACGTCATATGTTTGGCCCTTTTCAAAAGTGTGGCTAGCGAACTCATTGATCTTCACGAGCTCGCCGTCAACCCGGACCCATTCGTACCCCGATTTTTCTACTTTCTCAAGCAGTGCTTTAGGATCTTCTACCGCCGCCTCTCGGACGAGAGGTGAATAAATCGCTACCTCACCGTACTTGCGCGCCATCCGCCGCGCCCGCTCCACAATTTCTCCGCTCGTCATGGTTTCTACCAATACTTTGCATTCCGGACAATACTGGTCGCCGGCACGCGCAAAGAGTAAACGGAGATAATCATACATTTCAGTTACCGTTCCAACTGTCGAACGTGGATTTTGGGTGCTCATGCGCTGGTCAATGGCTATTGTTGGCGACAATCCATCAATCGCGTCCACCGCCGGCTTATCCCGCACTTCCATAAACTGCCGCGCGTAGCTCGAAAGCGACTCCGCGTAGCGCCGCTGTCCTTCGGCGTAAATAGTATCAAAAGCCAAACTCGATTTACCTGAACCCGATAAACCAGTAATAACCACGAGCTTATTTTTTGGAATCTCCAAATTAACATTTTTCAAATTGTGCACCCGTGCACCGCGAATAACAATGGTATCCTTCATAGCGCCAACAAAACTACTTAAGTAAATAAAGATATACTCTCCGATCTTCTTTGGTAACATCCCCCGTTACTGTATTATCAATATCAATAATCTGAGTGGCATCAATATTCAGTATCAAACCCTTCTTAATTTTTTCTAAAGGTATAAAATATTGATCTTGCATATCTTTCGCTTTCGCGTCAAAAAATCCGTCGTCTCCCAGATCCACTGCCGCTCTGCTCCCATCCCATCCAATCCAATGATTCTCGTCATCAAAATCACAGGTCTCATTCATTTCTAACTTAACTACAAATCCTTTGAGCTGATTAACCGGACACTTGTTCGCCGTTGCCTGTATCTCTTGCGGAGAAGCGGCTACGCGGTAAATCTGCCTCTGTGTATCTTTAAAAGTTACCATTCGTGAATTCGCGCTTACTTCAAATTTTGCACCATTCTGGCACACTGCCCACAGCTCTCCCTCTCCCTCTTTGGTCGATTTATTAAATAGAGCAGTATCAACAATTTCTGGTTTTTCCCACCCTTCTCCCAGCTGCCCTTTGGATAAAGTGCTCGCTAAAGCACCCACAATACAACCGGCGTCACCCAAGAAACTATCGTAGGTAACGATACCTGCGACCGAGGCTTTATCACAAAAATACGTATCTGACTTGCTATCATTAATATTAATATTACTGCACATCATTCCTTGCCCAGAACAAAAATCTCCAAAACACGTGCTATCTCCTCCATCCTTTATAAAGAAACGGCCTCCGCACGTAAACTTCTCGGTGCTAGTCCCGCTATAAGTCAAATCATAGGTAGGCGACCGACCGGTAGACACCGCGCGCTTTTGATCTTTATTGTCAGCAGCCAGCGCGAACACCGATGAAGATGGCGCCGCCGAACAAAATTGGGGAACAATTCCTTGCGAACGCACCATCCACACCTGCGGCAACTGGAGTGTAACGAGGGCGGGGTTAATAGTGCGCAAAATAGTATAAGAAAAAAACGCGATAAACAAACCGATAACCGCTCCGGTGAGGCGATGCTTAGCCGCCGTGATAGTTTCAGCATTGCCGCCTGAGGTAATCCACTGTACCCCTGCAAAAATAATCATGATAGTGGCTACAATCGATACCACCGCCATGGCATAGTTGTAGAGTGTTTTGATGAAATCCCCAATGTGCAAAAATTCCTTCTTGCCTCCAAAAGAAATCTCAGTAATCGTTTTACCAGCCGGCAAACATTTGCCCCACCCGGGGGCAGTACATGGATCGGCTTTTACCCAACCGTTCGTTTCTGTGTCGCTATCCGCTGGTATAGTGTTGCACTTGGCAACATCGTCGTTTGCTTGGCTCACCGTGGCGC
>DATDTU010000025.1:0-15059 GCA_035290705.1 Patescibacteria group bacterium | reverse complement strand
AGGGAGTTAACGCTTTGAGTGGTTGGACAAGGGATAAATCGGCCAGTTGCAAAGCGCGATAAATAAGAACTGAAGCAAAATAGTTGAGCAGTACCGTACCCGCGAGCGCGAACCAAAAGGCGCTTGTTAAGTGGACCGTTTCACCGGTCGCGAGATGGATGATGAAAGTAAAAATAGCGACAAAAATAAAAACACCGCTCGCCAGAATATAGCGGCTCATGTCTTTTACGTAGCGTTTGACGAGGGCGTAGTAACCGGCGTCACCGAGGGCGCCGACGAGTGCGTAGAGGAACCAAGGCATAGATTATATGTGCGCACTGCGAAATAATGCGAAAGTGCGAAAAGGCGAACGAATGAAATCCCACCCTGCCCTCCCTTCTGCGGAAGGGAGGATCGTGTTTCTCCCCTTCCGCAGAAGGGGAGACTAAGAGGGGATATCATGTTCGCACGTTTCGCCCTTCGACTATTGCTCAGGGCGACTTCGAGCAAAATCGAGACAGTCGCAGCCTTTCGCATTTCGCACATGGCTATGGATTCTCTTCCAACCACTGAACTATCCTCTCTGACGCTCCTCCGGGTACCGAGAATACCTCTTCTTGAATTTTTTTGTAGTCAAATGATTTTTCAAAATGGTCCATGAACGCGGGGAGTGGTTTGAAGACATTTAGGCCGTGATAATCCATGATGTTTAGATCACGACAAAAAGGAGCGTTCCACATGGGAACGAATTGTTTGAAGTTGCCTTCGCGAGCGGCTTTGTCGCGGTATGGTTTGACGAAGAAGTTGACCAGTGGACGCTCGCACATAAGAATCTCTTCGACCGCCGTGGTATCGAACCCAATAACTCCAGAACTCGCTACGATGAGCTCATGAGTGATAAAAGGGTAGAAAGATACGTCGCTCAGAAAATATTTTTCACTCATATACTTATAGATCCACTTATGACACTTTGGGTATTTTCCTTTAAGAACCACGCCGTAACCCTGTTTCTTTATTTCTCGAATCATCCGATACACCACATAGACACTGAGCAAGTTATTATTTGGGGTGAGAAGGAGGATGAAACGTTTCGGTAAATCATATTTCTTAATAATCGCTTCGCGGTTGAGACGGCTTACGATATCGTATTTGGGGAGACCAAGTGCGCGATACGTTTCTTTCCCCCACCCCAAATACTCACCGTATTTTTCAAAACCGACGAACGAAAGGTCAAGCACTTTTCCTTCCACTGCTCTAGGGTGAAAATTGTCTACGCTATGCACGAGGTTATATATTTTATAGGAACGGTTTTGAAAATGTTGTGGTTCTTGGTGAAACGGAATCGCTTCTTCGGCAAACACCGCCGTGACGCCGCTAGACTCCAACTTTTTTGACAGCTCACTCAGCGAGGGGTACCAAACAAGCTCATCGTACGTAATTTCTTTTAGAAATTCCTGGTGTAAGAATGGATTGTAATGTGGTTTCACCGCTGGGTCGGAATTCGCGAATACAACAACGGTAAACCCGTGAACGCGTAACGCCTCAGCGAGCGGACCAACGTCGGTGAGAGCGGAGGTGGTATGGATGATGAGACCGATTTTTTTGTTCATAAAACTTCAAATTTTACTTCCGGATAAAAAAAATCGTAGGTTGATTCTTTTTTAGCTTCTTCCTTCAACCCTTGCTCCAAAAGCTCTACCCTTTTGAAGTGCGCCGCCAGCGCTTTTTCCGCGTATTGTTTACGACGCGGAGAGTCCCAGCCGGTGGCAGCAGATTGGGTAAGAGAATCAGGGTGAAACCGGCGGTGATATAAAACGTCCGGCATGTTGCCAAACGCGTACCACATACTAAATCGCCACAAGAGGTCGCTGTCGCCACCAGTATGCGTATGCCCGTCAAACCCCCCAAGCGCTTGGATTGTATCAAGTTTAAAAAACAACGAACCATTCATGGTAATTTTGAGCTGGGGTAGTTTTTCTATTTCTACCGAAACGGTTTCAAGTGTAACACGTTCTGGGTATACATTGACGCGATGGGAATAGCCATCTTCTTTATTATAAACAAGCGGAGCGTCACTAGGAATACGGGGACTTAGTCCCGGTGCGTACAATTCATCAATCGCGGTTCCACACCCGTCTAAGTTTTGTTCGCGTAGATACGCAATCTGTTTTTCGAAACGGTCTGGTTCGCTGTAATCATCAGCGTCGTGATGTACCCAGTACTCCCCCGCCGCAAAATTCTTGAGGACAAGGTTTTTGGCGGCATAGGTGCCAATATTTTTTTCGAGATTCACGAGCTTGACGCGTGGGTCACCAAGGTAGCGTTTGACAATTTCTGCAGTGGCATCGATACTCGTATCATTCACAACATATAACTCCCAGTTCGTATAGGTTTGAGCTAGAATGCTTTCGACTGCTTGAGCGATAAATCGTTCAGCGTTGTAAGCGCAGAGGCAGACAGTAATTTTTTTCTGAGCTTCACTCATAATCGATATAATTTTTCCATGTACTCTTGTACAATCCGCGAATTATTGTAACGTGGCACCGTACTTAACCCGCCAGCAATTAACTTTTGCCGCGCGTTCACGTCACTTAAAACCTTTTCCGCCCGCGCAACTAATCCAGCAACATCTTCCACTTCAACGAGCGCCCCGTTTTCATTATCGACTATGACATCCGGCGCCATACCAACGCGGGTGGAAATAATGGGAACACCACAGGCCATTGATTCCAAAACTGCCTTTGGCCCGCCTTCCTGGCGGGAGGAGACGATATAGAGATCGAGCGCGTTGTAATAATTTACGATCTCTTTAAAATCAGCGAGAAAATGATGGGTGAAGGGAATGTTCGCGGCAGTGAGTCGTTTTTTTACATAACCGCGCGCTGGTCCGGTAAGAAGCACGTGAATTGGAAATTTTTTTGTCAGTTCTTCTACCACCGCGCAAAAAATATCCGGTCCTTTTTCCATTTTTGGCTCCACCCCTTCGCCCCACCCCACACCGTCTTTTTGGAAAGAACCAATAATAAACTTATTTTTGGGAAGTCCTAAGTTACTTTTAATTTCGTCGCGTTTGCCGGCATCAAATGCTTTAAAAAGATGCAAGTTAATTCCTTCTGGAATAAGCACCAGCTTGCTGGTATCTGCACCAGCTTGCACCAACTGTTTAAAGGTAATGGTACATGGTGTATGGAAACGATCCACCGATTTGTTCAGTTCCGGAATAAAAGCCAATCGCTTGTCGTGTGGTAATACGTGGTACCAAGTGAATAAAATCCGATTGGACGGATGGACTGGCACGAGCCTGCCTTTATTGATGTAGGTATTGACACTCGTGAAGTGAATGATTTTGTTTCTCAGCCAGCGCGGACTATAGGTGACAAAAGCCCTACCTGTTTGCTTAGCATTAACTTCCGCCACGATTTCCTGCGCGATTTCTTTGATCACCCAATCGGCCGGTTCGGAAACGAGCGCAATTTTACCACGGTTAAGGAGGTTGGTTTTTATCGTGTGCAGGAGTACTGCCGCTTTATTCATACTCTTTGAGATCAGCATCTACCATGAGCCGAGCCAATTCTTTGAAAGTGGTTTTTGGCTCCCAACCTAATTTCTGTTTGGCTTTACTATAGTTTCCTTGGAGCACATCCACTTCGGCCGGACGGAGCAAGCGCTCGTCAAACTTAACGTACTGTTTCCAATCCAATCCAACGTAGCCAAACGCTTCCTCCAAAAATTCCTGCACCGAATGCGTTTCCCCGGTTGCGATGACGTAATCATCGGGCTGATCTTGCTGGAGCATGAGCCACATTGCTTCCACATACTCCTTCGCATATCCCCAATCACGTTTGGCGTCGAGATTGCCGAGCGTTAATTGATTACTCTTGCCTTTTTTGATGGCAGCGACGCCCAGAGTAATTTTGCGCGTGACAAAGTTCTCGCCACGGCGGGGTGATTCGTGGTTAAAAAGAATGCCCGAGCAGGCATAGAGGCCATAACTTTCACGATAATTTACTGTTTGCGCATGCGCGAAGAGTTTGGCGCACGCGTAGGGGCTACGCGGATGAAATGGGGTCAATTCATTCTGTGGCGTCGCGGCGACCTTACCATACATTTCACTGCTCGAGGCTTGGTAAAAACGAGTTTTTAAATCAATAGTTCGGATGGCCTCGAGCAGATTCAAAGCACCGAGCGCCGTGACTTCGGCCGTGTAGACGGGCATATCAAAACTGATACGCACATGACTTTGCGCGGCCAAATTGTATACTTCATCCGGCTGTACTGTATAAAGTACTTGCGTCAGACTGTGCGTATCAAGGAGATCGCCGTATTCCAAGAATAATTGCTTATCCTTATATTTTGGAAATAGATGTTCGAGACGAGAGCGGACAATGGAGCTGTTACGCCGCACGAGTCCATGCACCTCGTAACCTTTCTCGAGCAAAAACTCGGCGAGGTACGATCCGTCTTGGCCAGTAATACCAGTGATAAAAGCTTTTTTCATAGTTTATATTTGTTTTTCCCAGTAAGTGTATATATCCCCTATCATCTGTTCATATGTTATGCCTGGCTCCCAGCCAGTGAGCGTATGGAGTGCGGCGTATGAGCCATATATGTCAGGCGCGTCAAGGGCGGGGTTGTGGTCTTGGTTAAGCGAAATGGGAGGATTATGAAGATTAGCTAAGACTGTACCATATTCCACCAATTTTTTCAAGGCTATCGATTGGCCCCGACAAACATTTACCGTCCGACCCGATGCCTCATTTTCGATTAGCAACCGGTAGGCCCGCACCACATCACGCACGTCGAGAATATCACGTTTGAGTTCAATGTTGCCAAGCTGAATTTCCCTCTGACGCCCGTGTGCTACTGCTACAATTTGTTTCACCGCGCGGGGCACAAAAAACCCTTCCGGTTGGCCGGGTCCGGTATGGTTGAAACTGCGCGCGATGGTGATAGGAAGTGTATCATAATAGTTCCTCGCCAAAGCTTCGCCTTCACGGCGCGTGTCGGCATAGACTCCGACGCCGTGGAGCGGGTGGGTTTCATCGATCGGCAAGTGTTCTGGCGCGCCATACACATATGATGAGCTGACCAAAAGAATTCGCGGCCGGTTTGCGAGCGTCGCGGCGGCCTCGAGAAGATTGCGCGCGCCTTCCACGTTGACAGCATAAGCTTCAGCGGCATGACTTTCGGCAAATTTTGGGTTACTAACACCAGCCAAATGAAAAATGAATTGGGGTTGGATTTCGGTGATTGCGGACGCAACGTGCGCGGCATTACTGATGTCGGCTACATGATGATGATCAGTTTTTGTCCCGCCACGATCGAGGCCAAACACGTCATAGCCGAACTTTTCAAGTTCGGCGGTAAGATATGGTCCCACAAATCCACTGCTTCCCGTAATTAAAACTCGTTTCATGTTGATTGGTCTACAACTTTAATAATCCCCTACATTCTCCAAAACAGACGATTAATCATAGGTTTTTACAGAGGGTCGCGTGTTCTTCAATCATCCTATCAAGTGTGAATAACTTCTCCACTCGTGCGCGTGCTTGTTCGCTAAATTTTTTATACTCCTCGGGGTTATTCATAATATGCTTAATTGTTTCGGCAAGAGCGCGCGGGTCACGAGGCGGAACAACAAAGCCAGTCACTTGATGCTGATTGACGAATGATGTGCCAGTTCCAAGCTCGGTAGAAATAACTGGTGTGCCGCAGGCCATGGCCTCAAGTAATACTAAACCATACGCTTCGGAACGAGCGACGGAGGGTAGGACAAATACTTCGGCCGCGGCGTAGAAATTCGCCAGTTGCTCGTATGGCTGGGGCGGTAAAAAAACCACTCGCTGCTCTATGCCCAATTGCTGAATTCTATAATTGAGCCTTCCGCGCTCCTCCCCCTCGCCAATAATAACCACAGTATAGGGTAAAGTCCGTATAGCTTCAAGCAGGTACTCTACTCCTTTGTAGTAACTTAATCGACCGACGAAGAGCACATACTTTCCGTATTTTTGTTTTATTTCATTAACCGCGCCCGGAGCAATAGCCTGATGCAGTCTTTCATACTCGATGCCAAACGGAATAACAACGCATTTTTCCGGATAGGAAGAAAGCAACGGCGAACTTTTAACGAGGTTTGGATTAGATACTACAATCGTATGGGCTCGTTTGAGTACGTGTTTTAACAAGGGCTGAATGAGCCAAGCGCTAACGCGTTGTTTAATGATATCGGCGTGATAATGAACCACTAATTTCCCCTTGGGTTTAAAAAGAAGGTACGCCAAAAAACCCAACGGAAACGGATGATGCAGATCAATAATGTCCGCTTCCCTACTGAGTGTTTTGAAGTAACGAAAGAAACTAAACGACACGGGCATTTTCCAGAGCCTTCCCCAACTGCTGGCTTTGACGACTGTAACGCCGTTAATGGTTTCCATAGTTCCTTGGCCACGCGGTTGACAACACAACACCGTAGTGGTGATGGTACTATCTTTCTGCGGTAACCCTTCGGCCAGCTGCTGCACAATCGTTTCCATGCCACCGAGCCAAGGGGAATATAATTTATTAACAATGAGAATATGCATATGTCATAAAGCACCGTTCGTGGAACCATGTGCGAAATGCGAAAGATTGCGAAAAGTGCGAAAGCCTTTTTGTAAACCTTTTAAGTAATTGCGATGATGGGCGACGCGATCTGATTTTCCTGTAATGGCGTATCGCGCAATTAATATAAACCGCACTCCGATTTCCATGAGCAACCGAAAACTCAGAACAAAGAAAAAGCTTAATGAGGAAAACAAGTGCTTACGATACAGCGCGCCGATTCCTTTTCCGTAGCTATGTGACTTGGTAGTATCGGCAACCACGGCACGAGGGTGGTACACGATAAAATTTTTATTAAATCGAACCGGCACATGTTTGTGCAGGAGTCGCAAAACTAAATCACTCTCCTCCCCTGCTCCGAACTCAGCCCCCACTCCAAACGCTTCATCAAAATTCCCTACTTGTTCTAGCGCTTTCCGGTTCACGAGGAGCGCGATACTGCAAACGCTATCGAAATTAAAAAGGTGTAATTTTTTAGTGGGAAAAAAGCGATTCAAATAATTTTTTTTGTCCTCAGTAGTGAGTACAGTGCCATACCAGGCCATTGTTTTTTCGACACTGCTTTCTAAGTCAGTTCGCATTTGAGCAAAAAAATCTTTTGCTACTATGGCGTCGTCATCAAAAAAAAGCAGCCACGCTCCACTCGCGCGGCGCAAACCTTCGTTACGACCGCGCGACAAACCTTTTCCCGGCGCGGAAATATAACGAAGCGTGCCACCAGGCGCCATGTTCAATCGTTCGGTCAATACCTTCATCCGCTGATCTTCATTTTGATCAATAATGATTACTTCGGTATTTTCTAAATTAGCGTTGAAGAGAGAACGCAAAGTTTCCTCAAGCAAAGAGGGCTCTTTATTTTTGGTTGAAATGATGATGGAGAGTAACATGCACTAAATTAAGGTAAGGCGGATCAATTGACCTCCCCTTATCCCGCCGCAGCGGGACCCCGCTCGAGCGGTGGCGAAGGGGACTTGCCTACCGGCAGGCAGGCCCCTCCTTCGCCCGTTCGATGCACTCAGGGCGCCTTGAGCATCGGTCGAAAGGCGCAAGGAGGGGGGAATGTAAACCGTGTTACTTTCTAAAAAAAGCAGCCAGCTTAGGTAAGCCAAACTTATAAATAATAACCCACGTGTAAAAAAACTGAGTCAGAAATACCATCCATCGCTCTAGAAAGGATAATTCCCTTTTCCTCATCCGCAACTCATGTTCATATTTAGCCAAAGCAGTATAGTACAGCTGGCGAAACAACTTTTTTGAACTGAGATTTTGCCCGGTAACACGGAGTTTGTATAGTTCTTCGTTTACCGCACTTACCGTATACTTTTCTGCTAAACACAGGAGTAAATCATAATCTTGCGCGTAGCGAAACCGAGGGTTATATCCCCCCACCTCCTCAAAAGCCGCTCGTTCAAATAGTAAACTACCATGCACCAGGCAGTTGCGCTTAAAAAGTTTAGCGCATAGATCTTCTCTCGGCATCACCACCTTTTTGATTGTTCTGCCTTTCGCATCAATAATGAGCACGTCACAGCCAACGCACTTTACCGTCGCGTCGGCAGCGAGCGCGTTCACTTGTTTTTCGAGGCGTTCCGGCAGAGCGACATCGTCGGCATCCATGCGGGCGAGGTACTTACCTTGCGCCCGCTCACTCGCCAAGCGCAATGAGTAGGTCAACCCTTGATTGGTTTCATTCGTAAGCACATGAATGCGATTATCTCTTTTGCTCCACTCCTGCAAAAGTTCCGTCGTGCCATCATTCGATCCATCGTCAACGATAATGAACTCAATGTTCTGTAACGTCTGCGCTGTAATACTCCCGATCGCTTCGTCAACGTAGGCTTTGCCGTTGAACACGGCCATGATGACACTCACGAGTGGTTTATTGGTTTGATCGGAAAAGTGCGTCATAAATACTTTTTTCTTTTTCTACTATTTTTGGCAAGGAAAATCCGTTGATAATAGTCGCGCGCGCGGCGGCTCCTATCGTATCCCTCAATGTTTGATCTGCCATTACTTCTATAACGGCTTTCCGCATTGAGGCCGGATCCGTTTCACAAAGATACCCGTTTACTTTGTGCTGGATGATACTCTTGATGCCAACTACATTGGTGCCGATGCAGGCGACGCCACAAGCCATTGCTTCAAGCAACGTTTTAGGACAACCTTCATACCACGAAGGCAGAATAAATATAGCGGCTTGGTTTATTTCCTCAGGCAATCTTTCATTCGGTATACTTTCAACAAAAATGACTCGGGCGTTTTTCTCTTTCGCTACTCGCTCGAGTTCTTTCTGAAACGATCCACGACCAATCATAACGAGCTCGACATCAAGATTACTTAAGGCCTCAACCAAGTTGAACAAATTTTTTTGTTCCGTTAAACGCCCAACGAACAACAGGCGGCGTGGGCGTTTAGGCACAGGCAAAGGCTTAAACACTTCGGTATCAACGTAATTGGGAAGATACGCGATTTTGTGGAGAGGGGTATGAAACGTTCGATGGATAAATTCGCGATCATCCTCGGAAGCAACAGCGATCTGATCGGCATACGAAAAGAGCCGCTTTTCCAATTTTTTCACAAACCACTTTTTTATCGTGCGCCCTTTTTCTTTTTCCAGAAACAAGAGTAGTTCGTATCCCGAACGCAGAAAAAGTTTTTTACGGAAGAGAAATTTGGCGATGGTCGCGCTCCAGGCGCCATCTATTTGGTTCGTTTTGTATATCTCAACTGTTCGGAGCGCTCGGCGATGCAGAAGAGGAAGCAAAAAACTATAGAGCCATGTGGGAAGCGAAAAACGATTAACGAGTATTTTGATGTTGGATGGTAACTTGGACTGGAAACGCAGCTCTTCGTTCCCTCCATACGAGACAAAATATATTTCCTCAAAAAAGTTACTCAAATTTCGGTACACTCGTACCTCTCGTTCCAGGCTCCCGAGACCCTCCCACGTTTTGAGCGAAACTCCACGGGTAAAAAAGAGAGCTAACTTCATTGGCGAATTATTAATTACTGACCATTACGAAATTCGATTCCCTCCTTGAGGAGGGCAGGGAGGTGTTGGCAAAACGAGCCACGAACATCCCCCATGAACCCCCTTCAAAGGGGGAAATGAACTGATTATTGACTAGATGGGGTACTAGTACTCGTTATCTCCCGAATAATATTTTCTTCATCTTCGTTGAATTTCACCCCATTCTTCAGCGCGCGGTCGATGGCGGCGCGAGCCTCAGCGTCTTTCCCTAAAAATTTGTAGGTGTACGCGAGGCGCCAATAGCTTTCACCAATACGCGGATTATCATTGATGGCTTGTTCGAGCAGTTGGATCGCTTCCCCGCTTTTATTCAGCTGGATTTTTATGCCGGCTAAATTGTAGAGAATTTGCTGACGGCGCGGAGAATGCTCGAGTGCGGTGGTGAGATGCCGTTCCGCGTCGAGCATCGGAAGCGCGTTGTTGTTGAGTTGGGCCTCAATTTGTTTGAGCTGGGCGAGAGCTAGATAGACGCGAATATCACGGGGGTGCAAAACCGTATTTTTCCGCAGTTCCTCGTCCACAATGGTAATAATTTCATTGCTTCGCTCCTTGCCGAGCTGCTGATACGTAGCCATCAGCGTCCCCACGGCAGTGCGCCCGATATCGTTGCGGATATCATCAATATGAGGAGAACTAAAGGCAAAAGCTTTTTTCATGGCCGTAATACCCTCGACCGGATTTTGCCCGAGTGCGCGCAGAGCATCAAGACTCATCTGGTTCGCCTTGGCCGGCTGGACGTTTAAAACATACACCAGAATTAAAGCTACTACTGCCACCGCTCCGGTAAGGAAGACATTTACTTTTCGCTCAGGTGCGGGGGCTACCTCAGCCGCTTCTTTATATCCGGCTAGCCTATTGATGAGCGCGAGCCAAAACATAAAGTACAGATAGGACGTAGGATTTTCGAAGACGGTGACGTTTTGCACGAGGTGAGCGATGAGAAAAGCGCTGCCCGCTACTGCCACATGCGGATCAATTCTACCCTGCCGATACGCCGAAAGGAGTGTGGCAATGCCAACGACGAATATGGCAAGGTAACTCACGAGGCCAACGGTTCCTTGCACGGCCAAGGTGTTGAGGATAATATTGTGGGCGTTATCGAACCACGTTTCACCGTACCCATACTGCAGCGAGCGAGGATTGTAGTGTGTGTTGAAGGCGTAGAAAAAATTGTTTGGACCCCAGCCGAATACCGGTTTTTCTTTCCAGCTCTCAATCGCTATGTTCCACGCGATCATACGCGGGCTGTTTTTGACGTCAGTCAACGAAGTACTGAATGTTCTGCCGACTGCCGGGATTTTCTTGACAAACGTCGTGTCGCGATTGAGGTATAGCACCACCAATAGGACAAAAGAAATGGCCGCGATGGCTCCAAGAATTTTGCGGGTGGCCGGGTATTGCTTAAGCATCACGGTGTAACTCAGGAGCGCCACCCCGATTCCGGCTCCTAAGCCCAGGATAGTGCCGCGCGTTCCACTAGCGAATAATCCGAGTACAGCGAGAAAGCCGGCTAGCACCTCGATCCATTTCCACACGATTTCTTTTTCTTTAATAAAAAGCAGGTAGGACACGAAAATAAGGAATAAGGCGTAGCCGCCCACGTAAATAGAGTTGCCGAGCGTGCTAACCACGCGGGCGCTGCCTTGGTTCAGGAGAAAATCTGGTTTCACTACCTGCAAGAGTCCCACGATCATCACGAGCGATCCGGCCAATAAAAAAATCCGGAGCGTCCACTTCCATTCGGTCCAGTTGGCAAACAGCGCGCTGCAGATAAAGTAATAGGCGACGTAATGAAAAATGGTAAAGAACCCGAGCATGCGCTCGTGGTTGTCCCAAAAACTATGATAGGCGTCTACTCCAAAGATAGTGGAGAGAAAAAAACTGATTAAAAAAACCAGGAGAGCGATATTTAACCAGGTGCCGCGCGGCCGATATTTTTCCCAATTGCTCACGAGCAGGAGCGCGTACGCGCCAATCGTGAAGGTAATGAGCGAACGTAACACAATAATCTTCGGTACGATAAAGGGAAATATAAAAGAAGAGGGCAAAACGATAAGCGGAACAAAAAAAGAAGCGTACACGCAAATTTTGGCAAACATTTCGATATTTTTTCTCATAGATTAGATAAAAAGAGTGAAGAAAGTACGCTCATAGTATATAGAAAAACAGGCTGAATGTCAAAGATTGTTTTAAAAATCAATCGAACGTGAGGTGAAAAAAATCCCTCGTCAAATGACGAGGGATTTCATTTTGTTTCGCAATCGCCCAATCTGTAGGCACATATTTTTATGCACACAGATTGGTGGGGCGATTGCGCGGCTCCCACCCGAATACTTGTCGCCCGCTGACCGTGAAGTCAGGGGGAGGGTGGGGGGTCTTGCGGGGATACTACTACGGCTGGGGTTCGCAGTACTGGATGAGGGTGACGTCGTAGCCGTAGGCGGGCCGGCCCTGGCAGTCGCCCGAGGTCGGGTCGACCTCGTAGCAGGCACTGCATTCGACGCCGACTGGATCATTGCAGGCGACCGTGCCCATGGGGCACGCGATCGGCGAATTGGGCTTGACCTTCAGGTTGCACGTGACGCCCGGGCAGCCCATGGTGCAGGACACGTTCCCGTCGTTGCTCGTCGCGTCCTTCTTCGCCACCACCGTGATGGGGATTGTGCACCGCGAGGTGCACGGGTTCATGCCCGTGCAGTCGTTCGTGCCACCGCTGTCGCACTGCTCGGCGCCGTTCATGATGCCGTCACCGCACTTCGGCGCCTGGCAGATGTTGCTCGTGCAGACGCCGCTGGCGCAGTCGGTAGCGGTGAGACACGCCTTTCCGTCGGCGCAATCCGGGCAGGGCCAGCCGCAATCGACGTCGGACTCCGATCCGTTCTTCATGCCGTCGGTGCAGGTGGGGACGGCGATGCATGTACCCTTTGGGAAATCGCACGTGCCGCTCGCGCAGTCGAAGTGGGTGGTGCAGGTCTGCTCTCCGGTGCACCTGGGGCAGTTGGGGCCGCCGCAGTCCACGTCGGACTCATCACCATCCTTTAAGCCGTTCTTGCATGGGACGGGGATGACGACGAGATCGGCCGGCGGAACGCCGGCGTCAGCGGGCGGGAAGGCGTCGTGGTCGGCGAGGTTGAACCAGCCGCACATGACGTTCGTGTCGATGACCCCGACCGGGCGGACTTCGCAGAAGCCCGTATTGCCGGTGCCGATCTTGATGTGGCAGTAGCCCGTGCGGCAGCTCTGGTCGCAGGTACAGTACCCGCCCTCCTCGCAGGTGCCGCTGCGTCCGCAGTAGAACTCCGAGGACGTGCAGCCCCCCATCACCCCTCCAACCAACAACAGAAGCCGTCCAATACGCGTCATAGTATCCCTCCTTTGGGGGACTTTCGTTTAGGAACCCTGTTCTTGAAGGTTGGTCGAGCGCGTTCCGACCAACAAGGTTCCCAGCGCGCGGAAAAATAACATTACCTACTATCTCTCCGCGCACCAGGAAATTTTGGCTAAAATGAACAAATGTATTCAAACACTATTAGGTATCTGAACCGAAAAGAGTACCATAAAATCCCCCTTTTGTCAAGGCTAGATATGGAGTTAAGGCTAACTATAACAAAAAACCACCCGCTCGGATGGTTGTTTATTTGGCTCACGTTCCCTTAAAATAAGAGAAGTTGAGTGGATGCAGGGTGGTGTTTTCCCTGCAGAATCGTCGCTCGAGACTCGCGACCAGTGGGAACACCGGTAGAGAGAGGAGTGAGACGATCAGCTTATCGGCGCCGGGATGAGCTGGCCTCGCTGGGTGCGAGGGCTTGGAGGTAGCCTGCTACGGCGTGTAGCAGTGGAGAACGAACTTCACGTCGTACCCGTAGGCCGGGTTGTTCTGGCAGTCGCCGGAGGTCGGATCGACTACGTAGCAGGCACTGCACCCTGTCGCGACTGCCTGGCCGCAGGCCATGGTGCCCATCGGGCAGACAAGGTTCGCGGGCGGATTGACGTTCATGTTGCAGGTGACACCCGGGCAGCCCATCATGCAGGAGACGTTCCCCTCGTTGCTCGTGGCAGCCTTGGTGCCCATCACCGACGACGGCTTGGTGCAGTTGGAGGCGCACGGACTCATGCCCGTGCAGTCGTTCTGCGCGCCGTTGTCGCACTGCTCCGTGCCGCTCTTCACGCCATCGCCGCACTTCGGTGCCTGGCAAACGCCGCTGGTGCAGACGCCGCTCTGGCAATCGGAGGAGGCAGCGCAGGCCTTGAGGTCGGCGCACTTCGGGCAGGCGGGGCCGCCGCAGTCGAGGTCGGTCTCGAGGTTGTTCTGCTTGCCGTCGGTGCAGGTGGGGACGGTGCCGCAGATGCTGTTCGCGCACATCTTCATCTGGCAGTCGTCATTCCCCTTGCACGCCTTGCCGTCAACGCACGCGGGGCAGTTGCCTCCCCCACAGTCCGTGTCCGTCTCGGTGCCGTTCTTCACCTTGTCGGTGCAGGTGGGGGCCGCGGCGCACTTTCCGTTCGGAGCGCACATGTCACTGAAGCAGTCGATGTTGTTCGTACAGGCCTGGCCCGTGCCGCACTTGGGGCAGTCCGCGCCGCCGCAGTCGACGTCGCTCTCGCGGCCGTCCTTCTCCTGGTTGCTGCAGGAGGGGGGCAGAGCCTCGATCACGATCTCGATGCGGGTCTCGCTGTGCTTCATGAACATCGTGGTGGCCTCGCCATAGCCGAGGCGCTTCCCGTGTTCGTCGAACGGAATGGTGCTCATGGTGACCTGGCCGCTGTCGATTCCGGGCCAGTAGCGGTTGGTGACCGGCTGTCCGCTCGTGAACTCGTTGGTGATGGGCAAGACGCCGGAGGACCACTGCTCGTCCCCGCGGACATCCCACTGGAGACCCTTGGTCTTGCCCACAAGGGGCTGGAAACTTACCCCCACCGCGATCGTGGCGACAATCGTGGTGGTGTTGCCCGTACCCTGCCCACCGCAGCCCGTGAACACGGAGCTGCTAGCGGCAAAGGCTGCCAACAAGAGGCTCGGTACCTTCTTCTTCATGTTCCCTCTCCTTCTCTCTGTAACAACGGGTAGGTACTACCAAACGGTCAAAAACGTTTTTCTCCTTTGGAGCTCCCCGGCTCCTAGCGCACGCACAGGTAATAAAATGGAATACATTATTTATTACCTCTCTGCGCGCTAGGAAGTCTTCATTAAAATGAACGATTATATTCAAACACCATACCAGTGTTGGAATATAGAACAGTAACGAAAAACCACTCTTTTGTCAAGACGCAATGCACACGTATGCACTTCACGCATAACTCGTTTTTCACCAACTGTCATCCCCGTGAAAACCTGCCTACCGGCAGGCAGGCGGGGATCCAGGTGGCCAATTGTCTGGATTCCCGCCTGCCTCTCGGCCATGAGCTCGAGGCCGAATGGCGCGGGAATGACAACAAAGTTGATTATGCG
>DATDTU010000024.1:0-3228 GCA_035290705.1 Patescibacteria group bacterium | reverse complement strand
GCTAGAAAGATTGGTGTGAAGATTGATGAGATGCTTATTTCGCAACCCGACACTGGTGAGCAGGCGCTCGAAATTGTGGAGACGCTGGTCCGCTCAAACGCGGTGGACGTGGTGGTTATCGACTCGGTAGCGGCGCTCGTTCCGAAAGCGGAAATTGAGGGTGAGATGGGAGATTCGCACATGGGTTTGCAGGCTCGTTTGATGTCCCAGGCGCTTCGGAAATTGACGGGCATCGTGAGCAAATCAAAAACGGTTGTGCTCTTTATCAACCAAACGCGCATGAAGATTGGTATTGTGTTTGGCAACCCCGAAACCACTACTGGTGGCATGGCCTTGAAGTTCTACTCGTCTGTCCGCATTGAAGTTCGCCGCGCTGCGCAGATTAAGCAGGGTGATAGGATTATTGGCAACCGCGTGAAGGTGAAAATTGTGAAGAATAAAGTTGCCGCGCCGTTCCGTACTACGGAATTTGATATTATGTACAACGAGGGTATTTCGGTTTCTGGGGATACGCTCGACACCGCGGTGCTTTATAAAGTGGTTGATAAAAAAGGTAACTCTTACATGTACAAGGAAGAGAAGCTGGGAGTGGGTCGCGAAACGGCGAAGCGTTTTCTCCACGATAATCCAAAACTTATGAAACAGATTAGGAGTGAAGTAATTGAGGTGGTTGACCGGGGTGAGGCGCCGGAAGAAGAAGTTCCGGCTCCGAGTGAGGCGGATGAGGTGCCGGCGATGGCGGAGTAGGAAACACGAAGCCAGCGCACGAATCGACACGAATATAAATTGTAGAGACGCCCCGTTGGGGCGTCTTTATTAATTTAATTTCCGGATTAATCTCTTCTTGACAAAGCAGTGGTCATGAGATAAGGTTGCGCATGACAGACGTCAAATAATATGGTATCGTTCATAATAATGAAACCAACTAATTTAACGCATATGAATTCACTTAACTGGAGCTCGCTCTACGAGAAATATAAGGGGCTATGGGTTGCGCTCGAACAGGATGAGGAGACTGTAATAGCTGCTGGAGCCACTGCCAAAGAAGCTTTGGAGAAGGCAAAACAGAAAGGAACTGAGAACCCTATTCTTGCGCGTATGCCAGAAGAGCTGATTGCTTTTATTGGCTAATAATTATGAAATTTCGTTATAAAAAGTTTAGTCCTGCTGTTTTACGACCAGTTGTTCCTGTGGCAATTAAGGTTAACAACAACATGATCATGTATGAAGTGCTCATTGATTCGGGTGCGGATATGTGTATCTTTGACGCTGAGATCGGGGAGGTACTTGGTTTGAATATCGAGCAGGGTGAGCCCCACCCCGTGGCTGGCGTTATCGCCGGCCAGCGAGCATTCTATTATAATCATTCAGTGACACTCATCGTCGGTGGTGTCCGCTATGATACTGTAGTAGGATTCTCTCGCCATATCTCTCGATGTGGTTACGGTATCGTCGGGCAAAGGGGATTCTTTGATAAGTTCATTGTTAAGTTTGATCTCCGAAAGGAAGAGGTTGAGTTAAAGTGATATCAAAATTTAAATGTAGAGACGCCCCGTTGGGGCGTCTCTTGCGTTTGCTCTCTTAAAATGCTTAGGATAGAAATGCGTAATGGTACATAAAACAGTCTACCGAAACAGGCTGTTTTTTATTTTTGCGATTTCTGTTATACTAAAAACGCTCATTCCCAAGGAGGAAGCTGTGACGATTACGGCAAATGACATTCAGCTCAGCAATCCGGATCTGGCAGACCCGGGCGCGGAGCGTGGTGGACTGGCTCGAAAAGAGCTGGGGGTATTTCTCAGATCGGTATGCTCAAAAGAGGAGGATATTCGTCAACTCGTGACGACTGCTGGTCTTGATGCCGCGAATATCATGTGGCACGATCGGCCAAGTTCCATCTGGCACGACATCCTCAGGGTGGCTGCCCGGACCAATAAGATCACCCACCTCTTGGCCGCCGCCTACAACGCCTACCCCACCTACGACACGTGGCGCCGCTTCTTCATCCCGCGCAACCGCTAGCCGCTCCGCCAGTCTCAGCGAGTGCTCGCCCCCACTCTATACTCTTTCCTGCCCCGGGGCCAATCCAAAAACAGCGCACTTTCGGTGGGCTGTTTTTGATTGCTAAAATAATTATTGAAAAATCAAAGCTGCCACAACCAATACTCCCCTAGCACCTGCCGGCGTATCTTTTCGGCATTACCATGATTTAACAACCCCAAATAAGATTGCAGCGTCGCCTCTGTTGGCGAGGCCTTAATTTTTCTAAACAGCCGTTGCTTAGTTTTATTTCTTAATGTTCGGTGGTCGGCAAAATGCGTCCAACCGAGAAAATCAACACCGGAGGCAATTGTTTTTAAAATAATTTTGTTTGGATGGAGCGTTAAACACAATTCGCGGCTTAAAAAATCTCGCAGCGCTGGAATAATACTTTTTAGCCATTCTTTATTGGCTGATAGAAATAAAAAGTCGTCGGCGTACCGCACATACGGTAGAGACGCATTGAATGCGTCTTTCGCATTCGTGAGACGCACGCAGTGCGTCTCTACCGCCAAACGGTGCTTTACCCACTGATCCAGAACATTCATATACACGTTCGTTAAAAGCTGTGACGTAAGATTGCCGAGCGGAAGACCGGTGCCTGGCATACCAGTAGTGTGGAAACTATCTACCACTTTGTGCAGTAGAGTTAGAATGTCTTGATCGGGAATATACTGCCGTACTATATCAAACAATTTTTTCTGATCAACGCTCGCGAAAAACTTTTGGATATCGCACTTTAACACCCAACACGTTCTGGTGTGATTGCGGCTAACTTGGTATGCCATGCTTTGAAATCTTTCTATCGCCTTGCGCGTTCCTTTGCTATCACGGCATGAAAATGAATCGGCGATAAAAGTGCGGTCGAAAAAAGGATACAGAATGCGATAGATGGCGTGATGCAACAATCGGTCGCGGACGCTGGCCTTGTGAATATGCCGCCTCTTTGGGTCGTTGATATAAAAACTATGGTAGCGGCCATGGGTATAACTTTTCTTGACTAAATCTTCATGTAAAGCTAGGATGTTGTCCATTAAATCACGAGCAAATAATTTCACGTCCGGTTTTGTCTTTTTACCAATAATGAACTCCTGCCAGGCATTGAGCAGGTTTTCTACTGAAATAATATCACTATACGTATGGGTCAATTGAATTTTCATACTACGAAAGCAAGTAATCCCCCCCCCC